>NZ_FTMT01000004.1:0-275706 GCF_900156015.1 Chryseobacterium sp. RU33C
GTTCTCAACCAATTTATGCTTATTTTTGAAGAAAGGCTCAGATTATAAAATCCAAGCCCTGACTTTTTAACTTACACACTTTGTGGGATAGTGTCAAAATAAATCACTTCAGTTCTTCTTCAATACAAGGAATATCCCTCCTCAGACATCCCATCTTCCTTCCCACAATCAATTTTTAACCTCTTCAGACTTTATAATCCTATTATTTTTTTATAAATCTATTTTTATATTCAATTCCATCTGTGCTCTTAGAAACAATGATATAATTCCCCGGTACCAGACCGCTTACATCAATCGCCTGATTATATCTGTGATCTACTTTCTTAAGGACAAGTTTTCCGGACATATCAATGATGATAACTTCCTTATAGATTTTATCCGATTCTTTCCCAATATAAAGATGCTGTGCAGTAGGATTAGGATAAATTTTCAGAGTATTATCTTTCATTTTTGTCTCTCCTGTTCCCAAATTGCTGCAGAACTCCCAATCTCCGAAATTCAGTTCTACAAATGCAAACGGATCTAACATCTCACACTGATCCGGACAATATTCCGTACAGGCATAAAATCCGTATTTCCCTGAACTTGTTGCAACATAGGTATCTCCTACTACTCCCGGGATAATACAAGGATCTCCCATCGCCGGCGGATTACTGCCTGGCACACATCTGAACCAGGTATGTTTACCATATACAACAGGAAAAATATTATCAAACTGTACAGAAGCTCCGTTGCAGACATTCACTGTTCCTCCATTTTCCTGATACGTACCCGGTGTATAAGTAGTCATCATCGCCGGCAGCCCATATACAAAGCCATCTGCAAACGCTGCAGGACTTTCTGCTGTACAGTCACCTTCAGAAACGACTACTTTAAAATAATTCAGCTGATCACTACCACTAATGATTAATTGCTGTGAAGCAGCTCCCGGAATGGCGACCCATGGGTTGTTATTGGGTGTCTGCCAGGTCCATTCCTGTTTGTACCACTGATAAGTTGCATAAGTCTGTGTAGTGGAAAGAATTTCATCTTCCGTATTACAGAATAAAATCGTTCCGGGATATTTTTGCCCAAGTCTAGCACTGGTAATTGTAGGAGTACATTGTGCTTTTATATTCAAAATACCGAATAGTAAAACCACTAAAAAAATTAGTTTTGTTTTCATATATAGATTATTAAGTTTGGTGTTGCAAAAATGGTCTGCCTTAATCCAGCAGTACTCGTATTCCGAATTTCATATTAAATTGAAGAGGTTTTTCTTTGTAAATGGTATTAGGAGCATTTTCTTCTTTAAAATGATATCCGATTCCCGGTTCTGCATAAATTCCGACCTTATCAATGATTTTCAGCTGAAGGCCTACCGCCGTATTCACAGAAAACTGGAAAGGTTTTGGCTCCAGGCGTTCCTTTGAGGATTCTTTTATCTCATCATTCACAACATACGTTGTTGTAATATTACCTGCTACTGGTTTTTCCACCAGAGCCCCACCTGTAATATATCCTGTAAATTTTCCTTTTTGAATGATATTATAATTAATCTGTACAGGAATTCCTATATAATGAACTGTCTGATCTCCTTTTATATAATTATTACCACTTCCGGAATGCAGTTCAGAAGAAAGTTTGGTATAATTCAGTCCTGTTCCTATTCCCCATCTTTTCCCCCAATTATAGTAAACGGAAAGCCCAAACGTTACCGGTACTTTATGCCTTATTCTCGCTTCTACGTGCTGACTTTGATTGGCCAGTAAAATGGCTTTCAGAGGATCATCATGATATTCAGAAGTAGTCCATACCTGTTCAACATTCATTGCTTTTCCAGTAATTGAAGCATATCCCGGAAACTGCTGTTCTGCAGAATTGGAAGCCATATTGCCTGTAAGCATACCCAGCATCCATGATTTTTTGTCTCTGGATTTTTGGGTATGATGCGCTGTATGTTCGGCGTATACTTCTTTTATTTTCTCCTGCTTAAAAAGCACCTCATCATTTTTGTTTTCTACAACCGGTTCTTTCACTGTATCATCAACAGGAGATGTTTTCTGGGTGATCTTATTTTCCTGCTGAAAAGACTCCGCTACTGTCGGAAACTTGAAGACATCCTGGTTTTTATGATTGCTTCCAGCATGATTTTCTGCTCTATTACGAGCATATCTTTGTGTCAACATTTTCTCCGGAACGGCGTTATTCAATGTGCTATTTTCAGCCAAAAAAACATCTATTTTTGATTGGCCTTCACTGCCTGAAATATTCTCAGTTTCTGTAGTTTTTAAATATTCTTTTTCCTTTTCTCCTTTCACATCTGCCGGTTTCTGAGACAGAGCTTTTCCAGTATCATTCCGGGGCAGTATTTTGATCAGCAAAAACAATAAAGCAATGGCCGCTGCAATCCCTCCAACGCGATAAAATATGGATCTGTTTCCCGCATTTGTTCCCTTTTCTTTCTTTGTTCCACCTTCAGGAACTTCAGGAATAAATCCGGGAATGCTGTTGTTTTCTTCTCCGGAAAATAATTCATCTTTAATGTCATCCCACAACCCTTCCGGAACGTCCTCTTCATGGTCATCCATTCTGCTTCGCAGATTATTTAGCCATTCGTTATTCATATTGTGCTTTTTTTGACATTTTAAATTCTTTTATTTTCCGGGCAAGCAGCCCTTTCGCTCTGTGAAACTGTGATGCAGATGATTTTTCTGCAATTCCGAGCAGCACGGCAATTTCTTTATGGCTTTTTTTCTCAAATACGAACAGGTTAAAAACAGTTCTGTAGCCATCAGGAAGAGCTCTGATCATCATCATAATATCATCACGGGGGATTTCTTCAAAATCCGGTTCTTCTTCATTAGGAATATCCGGAAGGTCATCTACTTCTACAGCAGATTTAAAGTCTCCTTTCTGTTTAATATGCTTCAGGGATTCATTGACTGTAATACGGGTCATCCAGGCTTTTAAAGAACCATTACCTCTATACTCAAAAGATTCTATCGAACGGAACATTTTGATAAAACTGTTTTGAAGCACATCATGAACATCTTCTTTTTCTGCCACATAACGGGAGCACACATAAGACAGATTTCCGGAATAAGCCCCAAAAAGCTCTTTCCAGGCAGCCTCTTCCTTTTTCAGAAGGTGCTTTACCAAAATCTGTTCTTTACTTTCTTCCATATGATGCAACTGCCTCCGTATCCACCGGGATGTTATAAAACCGTCAAGCAAAAACAGATTGCATCTTTTTAATAAAGCGCAATCCATTGATGATACTAACTATTCATTAATTTTTTATACAGAACGGAAAATTATAATCGATCACTTCATAAGGAGTAACCACTGTTCCGTCTACTGTAATTTTGTCTGCTGTGAGCGCATATCTGAGCGTTCTATCCATCCCTACATAATATCCTTTTTGCTTAGAAACGAATTCCACAACTGTCTTTTTATTCACTCCGTCTACCGGAATCTGAAGCTCCATTGTTTTTGGGGTAAGGGTAAGCTCTATCACATTATTTGCGGTATTGATCACTGCTGCATATTTAATATCATAGTTCACCTTTCCCATTGATTTCATGGCATTTTCTGCTTTTGCAGGATCCTTTACGACTGTTTTTACAATTTCACTTATTGGAAATTCGGCAAAAGAGATCGTATCTTTCTTTACTTTGAATTCTTTTATTCCTTCTCTTTTGGTATTTCCCTGTACAATAATCAGTTTTCCTTTATAGTTCCCTGGTAATTCTTCCATTTTTACAGGTGGAATGTCCGGTCCATCGTTATCATTACATGAGAATAAGGCTAATCCTGCCAAAACCATTAAAACTGTCATAAAAAATCGGGGTACTGTTAATTTTTTCATTGCATTACATTTTCGTTAAACATTAATTATTTTCGAGTACTCATCTATATAAATCCTGTTTTCTGAAAATCTTGCATACTTTTTTATAAAAAAGTATAAAAATTTCATAACCGATTGATTTTGTGAATGTAAAATTTCATCACTTTATTGCAAATTCTGTACCTGTTGTAAAAATTGAGTTGTATTGATGCCTCAAAACAGCAAAAAGGAAACTACATAACATAGTTTCCTTTATTATTTTTAAGGTATATTTTACTGTACTCCGCCGCCAAGTGCCCTGTAAAGATCTACCTCAGCATTTAATTTTTCAAGGGTAACGTTGATGGTTTCCAGATCATTCTGAAGTTTATTGTTCTGGGCGGTAATAACTTCCAGATAGGTTGCCATACCACTTTTATACAGCTTCAGTGCATCATTGATTCCTTTGTCCAGAATGGCTGTTCTCTGTTCTAAGAGCTGCAGTCTTTCTGAAGAACCTTCAGATTTCGCCATAGCATCGGAAACCTCTCCCACGGCAGTCATTACAGATTGCTTAAAATTGATGGCTGCTTTTTCCTGTTCAATCAAAGCTGTTTCGTAAGCTGTTTTCAGTTCTTTTTTCTGAAAAATCGGGGCAGCAAGATTGGCAGCAACCGCTTTGGTAATAGATCCGGGAATATCAAACCAGGAGCTGAACTTATTGGAATTGACTCCTATTTGCGGGCTAAGACTGATACTTGGATACATAGCTGCTTTTGCCAGTCCGGTTTTGGAGTTTAAGCTGATCACGTTGAACTCTGCCATTTTCAGATCTGGTCTTCGGCTCAGCAGCTGTGCCGGTAATCCTTCAGACAATCTGTTTTCAGGAATCATTGTTTTAAGGTTTCCTTCTCTTTCTACTTTTGCCGGATATTCTCCACAAAGAATACTCAACGCATTTTCCTGTATAGAAATATTCTGTTTTGCCAAAGGGATCAGCAGCTCGGCTGTTTTCTTCTGTGCTTCCGATTGCTGAACGGCCAATGAATTAATCTGTCCTGCTTTAAACTGAAGGTTCATCATTGTAAGCGTGTTATTGCTTAACTCAATATTTTGTTCTGCTATTTTCAGTTGTTCGTCCAGACTGATCAGATTATAATAAGCCTGAGCTACCTGAACTACGATTCTGCTTTTGATGGCATTTAAATTTTCTTTTTGCCCAAAATATTCTGCTGCTGCGGATTCTTTCTGCATTTTAGCTTTTCCCCAAATGTCTACTTCCCAGGAAAGCCTCAGGGCAGCACTGAAATCATCTATGTATTTTGTTCCCACAAACTGTTCGTTCAGAGATCCGTTAAGCGTATTGGCAGATGCCCAGCTTCTGTTTGCTCCTGCAGTGAAGTCCAGTGTTGGCATCAGACCCAGCTTAGCCTGTTTATAGATCAAATCTAGCTGTTCTATGTTTTTCAAAGCGACATTTACTTCGTTGTTTCTTGAAAGGGCCTTATCTATTAAGCCAATCAGTTTGGAATCTTTGAAGAACGTTTTCCACGGAAGCACTACAGTATCTCCTGTTACCTGTACAGATTCTTTGTAGGTTCCGGGAATCTGAAGATCTGTTCTTGTATATTTTTTTCCTACGGCACAAGACATCAGCAGTGATGCCATTGCGCCTGAAATAAGGAAATTCTTTATATTAAATATTCTCATTGGTCAATTGATTTTCTATCGTATTATACTTCTTTTTGGCAGAGAACTTCTCATCCAGATACTGAAAGAACATGTAGAGTACAGGAATTACAAAAACACCTAAAACCACTCCGCTCAACATTCCCATGGCAGCACTTGTACTGATGGATTTATTTCCTGAAGCCATTCCTCCTGTAGAAATCATCAGCGGAATCATTCCGGCAATAAAAGCTAGTGAAGTCATGATAATGGGACGTAATCTCGCCTTTGCTCCTTCCAATGCAGAATCCAGAATGGAAAGCCCTGCTTTTCGCCTTTGTATGGCAAATTCTACAATCAGGATCGCGTTTTTGGCCAAAAGCCCGATAAGCATGATCAATCCCACCTGTACATAGATATTATTATCCAGCCCGATTGCTTTTATTCCTAAGAATGCTCCTACAATTCCTGTTGGGATGGAAAGCATTACGGCCAGAGGAAGAATATAACTTTCATATTGAGCTGCCAGCAACAGATATACAAAAAGCAAACACAGTCCAAAGATGGCAATCGTCTGATTTCCTGCTGATTTTTCTTCCAGACTCAAGCCTGTCCACTCATAACTGTAGTCAGATGGCAATTTGCTTAAGGTTTGTTCCAGTTTCCCCATCAACTCTCCGTTACTTACTCCGGGTTTTGGTGATACGTTGATATTTAATGAGTTGTAAAGGTTATAACGCTGAACGGATTCCGGACCGTAGACTTTTTTCAAAGTGATTAATGTATTTACCGGTACCATATCTCCTTTTTCATTCTTTACGAAAATATCGTTGAACGCCTGCTCATCCATTCTGAAAACTCCGTCCGCTTTAATATTCACTCTGTAAAACTTCCCGAATCTTGAGAAATTCTGAGACTGATCTCCTGAGAAATAGGTCTGAACGGTTCCCAACAGGTTTGAAATACTTACTCCCAATTGTTTTGCTTTATCTTCATTTACTTCAAGCTCCATCTGAGGATAATCTGCCCTGAACATGGTGTAGGCAAATGCCACTTCCGGAACCTGCATCAGCTGGCCAATCAGTTCATCGGCTTTGGCTTTAAGAACCTGAGGATCTCTTCCCATACGGTCCTGAAGCACTATTTCTGCGTCATTTGTCATTCCGTATCCTTCTACCGGAGGCATTCTGAAAGTCATTACACTTCCTTCTTTAATCACGCCCAATTTTGCAGTTGCCATATCTACCACTTCCTGAATATCCTGAACTTCGCCTCTTTCTTTTTTAGGTTTCAGCTTAACAAATCCCATCGCATACGCGGGTCCAGCACTGTTGCTAAGAAGGTTATATCCTGTAATGGAAGTATTTTCCTGAACGGCATCTACTCCTTTTAAGATTTTATTGATCTTGTTGGAAACTTCTGTCGTTTTGGTCAATGCTGTCCCGGGAGGCATGCTTAAAGTGTACATAAAGAATCCGTCATCTTCCATTGGTACAAAACTTTTAGGGGTGCTTGACATCAGCCAGCCAGCAACACCGATAACGGCTACAATTAATCCTCCTGCAATCCATTTTCTTCCTATTAAGAAACGGACTCCTTTTGCATAACGGTTAGTCATATTATTAAACCCTGCATTGAATGCTACCGCAAATCTTTGCCTGAATCCTTTTGGTTTCTCTCCTTCTCCTGCATGGTTATTTTTCAAAAATACCGCACATAAAGCCGGAGTTAACGTCAATGCATTGACCGCTGAAATGATAATGGCAATTGCTAATGTATAGGCAAACTGCTTATAGAATAACCCTGCTGAACCTGACATAAATCCGATTGGAATAAATACTGCCGACATCACCAATGTGATTGAAATAACCGCTCCTGTAATCTCACTCATCGCCTTGTGAGTAGCCTCTCTACCTGAAAGGTCTGTCCCTTCCATATTACTGTGGACAGCTTCTACCACTACAATAGCATCATCCACCACAATACCGATGGCCAGAACAAGGGCAAAAAGCGTCAAGACATTAATGGTGAATCCTAAGACCAGAAGGAAGAAGAAAGTACCGATAATCGCCACCGGAACGGCCACTGCAGGAATAATGGTAGATCTGAAATCCTGTAAGAAGATAAATACGACAATAAATACAAGAATAAATGCTTCTATCAAAGTAGATTTCACCTGTCCTGTAGCTTCATCCAATCTTTCTTTGGTACTCATTACCTTTGTGTATTTAATACCCGGAGGGAATGATTTTGATAACTGGTCAAGGGCTTTGTTTACGCCTATCTCAATCTGATTGGCATTGGATCCTGTAGTCTGCATGATCGCAACAGTAACCGCATTTTTCCCATTGGAAAGGTTATCTCCCGTATTTGAAATGGCTCCGAATTCCACACGGGCCACATCTTTTAACCTGATGACCTGACTTCCGGTATTTTTAACAATAATATTTTCATATTGTTCCGGCTTGTTCTTTTTTCCTTTATAACGGATCACATATTCTAAAGCAGCATCGGATTCTTCTCCCAATTTACCGGGAGCGGATTCCAAACTGTGGTCTGCAATCGCTCTGGAAACATCTGCCGGTTCAAGCCCGTACGATGACATTTTCTGAGGGTTAAGCCATATTCTCATGGAATAATCTTTAATCCCGAATACCATGGCCTGTCCTACTCCTTTTACCCTTTTGACCTGTGGAATAAGGTTGATATTCGCGTAGTTCTGAAGGAAGGTTTCATCATATTGTTTATTATCTTCAGTATAAATATTGAAAATCAGCACCATACTGTTCTGCTGCTTGGAGGTGGTCAATCCCATTCTCACTACCTCCTGCGGAAGTATCGGGGTAGCCTGCTGTACTCTGTTTTGTACGTTTACCGCTGCCTGATCGGCATTCACTCCCTGTTTGAATATAATGGAGATGGAAAATGTACCATCATTACTTGCTGTGGATTTCATGTATTCCATGTCTTCCACTCCATTAATCTGCTCTTCCAGCGGAGTTACCACGGAACGGATCACGGTTTCACTGTTTCCTCCGGGATACGATCCTGAAACGGTGATGGTAGGCGGAGAAATGTCCGGAAATCTGGTTACCGCCAGCTGGTTTAATCCTATAATCCCTAAAATAACAATAATAAGGGATATTACCGTCGCCAGTACAGGACGGTCTATGATCTTTTTTAACATTTTTCGAATTTTCTAAGAATGGTTATACAACTATTTCAAAGGAACTGTTGTCGCCACAACCTGCGCTCCGTCTGTAAGAGCATCAATTCTGTTAATGGCAATCTTATCTCCTGCATTCACTCCTTCTTTGATAAAATAATCCTGCGATGTACTTCCTGAAACGGTAATCTGAGTCATTTTTACTTTATCCTTACCATTCAGTTTATAGACAAAGAATCTGTCCTGAATATCTTTCACGGATGTTTTCGGAAGTTTAACCACACCATTTAAGACATTGTGAATCATCACTCTGGCTGTTCCTCCGGCTCTCAATAATTTATCCGGATTTTGAAAAACGGCTTTCATCTGAATACTTCCGGTATTTCTGTCGAAGTTTCCGCTGGCATGTTCAAGTTTTCCTTTAAGAGAATAGGTGGAACCGTCTGCCAGAATAAGCTCTACATTTTCTGTAGTATTTCCTGATCCTGCAGCTCTGCTGTGGGCAATAAAATCAGCTTCATTCATTGAGAAATACACATTCACGCTGTTTATGCTTGAAAGTGTTGTCAAAGGAGAAGCATCAGACGGACTGATGAGGTTTCCTGCTCTGTTTGGAATCCTTCCTATGTACCCACTCACCGGTGCTTTGATGTAGGTAAAACTGGCGTTGATCTTTGATGATCCCAATGATGACTGTGCCTGTGCAACCTGTGCTGAAGCTGCTTTATAATTTGCCTGTGCGGTTTTCAGCTGCATATCGGAAACTACTTTTCCTTCTACCAGAGGTTTCAGTTTTTCTACTTCAAGTTTTGCTGTTTCCTGTGCAGCCAACGCTGATTTCAAGGCTGCTTCGTTGGTATTTACCTGCTCATTGTATACGGATGGGCTTATTCTGAAAAGGGTCTGTCCTTTGCTTACATACTGTCCTTCTTTGATATATACGGCTTCCAGATATCCTGTTACCTGTGCTTTGATATCTACATTGTCCTGCCCTTCTATGCTTCCCGGATATCCTGTAGACACCTCTGCATCTCCGGATTTTACCTGGATAAAATCTGTAGGCAATGCCTGTTGCATCTGCTGAGCATTTTCCTGGCCGTTCCCGGAGCCGCATGAATACAATATCGCTGCAGCTGTAAGTGAAAGTACCAGATATCCTTTTCTGTAATTCATAACATTGGTTTTTAAATTTTACAGGAGCAAAATAACTTCATCTTATGGTGATATTCATTCAGAAGTTGGGTGAAGTGTCATTAATCGCAGGTGAAACGTATGATAGGAAAAATGAAAGGAAAGAAGCTATTTTCCTTTATAATTATGATAAAAAAGAGATTTTCATGTGGAAATAAGAGTGAAATTATTAAGGATAAACTAATGGATTTCACAAGTAAAACGAAAAAGAGGGTGTCTCAAAAGTGTCATTCTGAACACAGACTGAAAGTCTGCGAACGAAGTTCATAAATGTAGTGAAGAATCTCATGTATTTGGATATTAATGAGATTCTTCCTTCGTCAGAATGACATAGGTCAAATTATTTGACTTTTGAGACAGTCTTGTCTGTATTTTTATGAAATTAATAATCCATCCAGGATTTGAAAATGGAAGCTTTTTCTCTGCTTACAATGACTTCCATCTCAGGGTGTTTCCTCAGTTCCAGTTTTAATTTTCCATTAAAATGATTAAAAATCTGCTTTACGGAATTGATATGAATGATAAATTGTCTGTTGGCGCGGAAAAAGAATTTAGGATCCAACTGTTTTTCAAGTTCTTCAAGGGTTTGCGGAACATTCTCAACGACTCCGGTATTCAGCATGGCTTTGCTGATTCCCAATTCGGTATAGAAGTATAGGATGTCTTCCGCCAAAACGGTTTTATATCCGTCTCTATGGGCAATCAGAAAACGTTTTCTGTAGTCTTTAGGCTGGATATAATTAAGAAGTCCTTCAATAGCTGTTCCTACTACCGGAACGGCTTCCATAAAGGTCTCGTAGCGTTTTAAAGCAGCATCCAGTTCTTCTTCCTCGATAGGTTTCAGAAGGTAATCTACACTGTTGTATTTGAATGCCTGTACTGCATATTCATCATAGGCTGTGGTGAATATGACTGCACTTTTAACTTCATGCTTATTAAATATTTCAAAGCTGAGGCCATCGGCAAGGCGTACATCCATCATGATCACGTCCGGAACGACATTATTTTCCAGCCAGTGTACTGTTGAGGTTATTGAATCTTCCACGGACAGGATTTCAATATGGGGTCTTAATTTCAACAACAGTCTTTTTAATCTGTCTGCATTGGGTCTTTCGTCTTCAACGATTAAAACTTTATTAATCTTCATATCAATGGGAGTTTTACAATAAATTTATCTTCAGTTTTTTCGATTACAGGTTTAGGATATCCTAAGATTTCGTATCGTGCAACAATATTGGTAAGTCCTACTCCTGAGGAATCCGGCTTATTGATTAAAGGCAGAAATGTATTAGAAACTACCAGTTCTCCTTCCTGGTTTGTATAAACGTGAATTTCCAAAGGATTTACCTTTGAAGTCTGGTTATGTTTAATGGCATTTTCAACCAACAATTGTAAAGACAGCGGAAGGGTAAATCTGGACCTGTATTCTTCCTGAATATCTATTTTGAATATAACGCCTTCACCTATTCTTTTTTCAATCAGAAAGATGTAGGATTCTAAAAACTTCAATTCCTCTTCTACTGCGATTATGTCTTTTTTGGAATTAACCAGCAGATACCGGTATACTCTCGCAAATTTCTCGGAATAATCGTAACCTAACTGTTGATCTTCCAGAATAAGCTCAGACAGAACACTTAAGTTATTGAAAATAAAATGGGGATCTATCTGAAGCTTAAGCGCCTGAAGTTCTGCCGCCATGGCTGCCTGTTTATGTTTGGAAGCTCTCAGTTTGTGCTGGGCAGCTTCTACTGCTGTTTTTTTCCAGTTTTCCAATAAATAATCAACGGTATTAAACGCGCTGATAATCAACGATATGACAATATTAGTTGCAATCCATTGTCCCAGAAGTGTATATTCTTTGCGGGTATCCATCTCAGGTAATGTGACTGAAGTACCGTCTACGATTGCATTAATAATAATCACAATCAAAACACTTCCCACGATCTGAAGCAAACATTGGATGAACAATCGCTTTATGGTCCTGTTTCTCCAGGGAAGCCACTTATTGAGTGTTCTGTCTATAAATATACTTACCTCCGAAATAATGATTGAAAAAAAGATAATCCATGTAGCATCTTCCAGAATCATCTTTAGCGGAGCATCCAGATAGCCTTTCCAAACGGGATCAAAGGGATCGATAAGGTAAGAGAAAACACAGAAGGTAACCACTGCAACCGCCCAGATCACCAGCCTTCTTTTCATGGTGGAAAGAATCTTCTTATTCCGTACTATATTTTTTCTGATGGTAGAAATCCTATTCATATCCGGGACTTTATGAATGTAAATATAGAAATAGATTTTCTATGAGTATCTTCTATTTTAGACGAGACCGCCAAAACGATACCTGAAACGTAAAATAGCAGCGTTAAAATGAATGTGACGGTTCATCACCTGAAAAAGACATTTCATCATCATTTTATGCAACATCACCCTATTTTTATAGTAAGGTAATGACGGTCTATCATAGTTTTGTGGTATTAAATCCGGTACAATGAAAACAATAATTGTCTGCACAGATTTTTCCCAGGAAGCTGAAAACGCCACTCATTATGCTTCTTCTATGGCTAAAGAAAATACATACAGGATTGTGCTTTTCAATCTTCAAACTGTTTCCATCCATGCTCTGAACGCACAGGTTTCAGCTGATTTTTTCTACGCTCAAACGCTTAAAAATCAGAAAAAAATAGAGGATAAGACCGCAGAGCTTAAAAGATTATATGCCGTTGAAACCCAATATCATCTGGCTTCCGGTAATTTTATTGAAGAGCTTGAAAAATGTATACAGCTATGCGGGTGTGATTTTGTCGTGATGGGAATGGCGGAGAAAACTTTGGAACAAAAGCTTTTAGGAAACCGTGTAACGAAGGCAATTCACAGAATTAAAAAACCAATACTGATTATTCCTGCCCACATAGAATATACAGGTATCCGAAAGATTCTTTTTGCATATGATACGCACAAAAGTATGACCTGGTCTTCTATGAATGACATTTATTATTTCATTAATGATTTTAATGCTGAGATTGAGGTTTTCAATGTAAGTGAAAGTTTAGAAGATTTTACGGAAGTTATTCATGATATCGACCTGAATTCCGGGTATGATCTGGATGATATTAAGTACAGCTTTAAAATGATTCAATCTATCGAAGTGATTAAGGCGATTGAAGAGGAAATAAGACTGAGCAGTCCAGACCTTTTAACCATGGTTCCTTATCAATACAATTTTGTAGAATCTCTTTTCCATAGAAGCAAAACAGCCATCATGGCCTATAAGAATAAAATACCATTACTATCAATTCCCTTAAACATAGATTAAGAATCAATAAAAATCTGTTCACATTTGAATTATCCTTTTGCCTGTAAAGGCTAAATTTTACACTTAATCTTGTTTAGCAGGACCGGAAATTAACTTTCCGGTCTTTTTTTAAGCAAAATATCATAAGACTTATTTATGATGACCGATACAATGGGAATATTTTATAAAAATAAACCAGCACATACTATCCCCCTGAATATCAAAAAGTCGTAAATTTAGTAAAGGATAAAAAACAGTGTTTTCCCTCTTTTTTATAGTTGTGCCGTTAGCTAATTTTGTTCAATAAATTAAACACCATAAAAATGAAAACTTACTTTTTTACTAAGATTTTAACTCCCTTGTGTGCAGCGCTTATTCTGGCTTTTTGCCTGCTAAGCTGTACCGGTTGCTCCGAACCACCTAAAGAACCCGTTAGCAATAGTTATAAAAAGAAACTGATCAGCTATCGTGAAGGCCGGGTTCTTTTTGATGAATATACCAGAACCAATCATGAAATTCTCATGAAACACAGAAACGGCGAACCCGATTCACGATGGTACTGGTTCTCGCTGGAAGATATGGAAGGATATATTAAATACGTAAAAGAAAATGCCAGAAAACAAAAATTAAAAAATCCGGGAATCAGAATTTATATGGGGAAATACCCGATGAATCATCCTAAAAACAGAATGGCAAAACCCGAATATGCAGGCTATCAGACTATATTTTTAGTTCCTACGACCCAAAAAAGAGAAAGGGAGAAAGCGATGTCCAGGTCAGCTGCCACCGAAGAAAATACAGATGTATCTTCTATAGAATCTATGAACATGACCAATCTGGCGCCGCCGCCAAAAACATTGTCAGGAACAATGCCATAAAAATACAAAATTATGAACTGGAATATTGAAACAGGGAAACAGATATCGATCGTCATATCCATTGTCGTGATGATTCTAATGATTATAAAATATAGAAAAACCGGAAAGGAGAATTTATTTTTTATCATAGGATATATGTTGTTTTCCCTGATTGATGTTTCCTGTTACTTCTATTTCAGGCTGACCAATCTGCCTACGGATATATTTTATGTAATTGGCTTTTTAATGATCGTATTCTTTCTATACTTATTTTATTATTACCAATTACTGTATGTTCCGATACTCAAAAAGATACAGACTATCATTCTGTTTCTTTTTTTTCTCAATATTGTGGTTATGTTTTACACAGAAGATGATCTGCTTCATCATTTTTCTTTTACTATGCTGTATGTAGATATTCTTCTGTTACTATTTTCAATTATTTTGTTTCTGTACCAAACTTTTAACTCCGATAAAATACTAGAAATTAAAAACTATTTACCATTCTGGATATCAGTAGCTTTACTACTATTTTTCATTGGAAGTATTCCGATATTTTTTTTCAGAACTACTGTTTCGGAGACTATTTATTTCTTTATTTTATTTATGCTGAATCTGATCAGTAATGGGATACTCATATTAGGTTTAATCTGGAACAAACAGGAAAGAATAAGATAAATCCTTTTCAAATGGAAGAGAATAATCTGGTCATCATCTTTACGGTTACTTTATTTATCATCGTTTTAACAATGATCTTCATTTATGCGGTCTTTATCAAGAAAAAAACAACGCTGATGATTGAACAAAAAGAAAAAGACCTACGGTTTGAAAAGGAACTGGCCACTTCACAGGTAGAAATGAAAGAACAGACTCTTAATTATATCGGCCAGGAATTGCATGATGATCTGGGTCAGAAGCTTTCCGTAGTTCGTTTGCGCCAAAACCAGCTGATTACCAAGCTCCGGAATTCAGAAAAAGAAGACCTCATCGAGCTGAATGAATTATTGGGAGAATGTATACAGGACATAAGAAACCTGTCTAAAACATTAATCACTGAACAGATCATTCATTTCGGACTGGCAGAATCCATTGAAAGAGAGGTTCAGAGGATTAAAAAACTGAATTTATTACAAATAGAATTCATCACTCAAAAACAGGATATTGATATTTCTCCAAAACATGGCCTGATCCTCTTCAGGATTATCCAGGAAAGCATCAACAATGTGCTGAAACATTCCAGAGCTAAAAATGTTTCCATACAAATGGAGGATGACTGTGAAAAATTACACATCAGTATCTCCGACAACGGAAGAGGCTTTGATACCAACAGCATTCAGGATGGCTCAGGATTAAAAAACATGGAGCTGAGAGCCAAACTGATTCATGCTGAACTGTCTATACAATCAGAACTGAATAAAGGAACACAAACCTTGATAACCTATCATAAAAATTTATTATGAAAACTATTCCCATAGCGATCGTTGATGATCATACTTTAATCTCCAAAGCACTGGAGAATATGATCACAGAAAATACTCAATATCGGGTCATTATGAATCACCCCAATGGAGAAGAATTTATTGCAGATGTGGAAAAGGCTTCTGAATTACCAGCTGTGGTACTGATGGATGTTAATATGCCTTATAAAAATGGTATAGAAACTACAGAATGGCTTACAGAACATTACCCTGATATTAAAGTCATTGCCCTGACAATGGATGATGATGAAAGAATACTGATTAAAATGTTAAAGGCAGGCGCTAAAGGCTATCTGCTGAAAGACATGCAGCCCTCAATTCTTTTCCAGGCTATTGATACGGTATTTGAAAAAGGCAGCTTTTATACTGATTTTGTGGCTCAAAAGTTATTGAAAGTAAAAACAGAAGAAGCTAAAAACGCCTCTTTACTTTCAGAGCTGAAAGACAGGGAGAAAGAATTTATCAAATGGGCCTGCAGTGAACTCACTTACAAAGAAATAGCTGATAAAATGTGCCTCAGCCCAAAAACAATTGACGGCTACAGAGACTCGGTTTTTGTAAAGCTGGATATAAAAAACAGAGCAGGTCTGGTACTTTTTGCTTTGAAACATGATCTGTGCTAACTTAATTTTTAATCTTATTTATTACTAGAAAAATAAACATCTTTACATTCTATTTACCTATCCGGCAGCTTTTCAAGCTGCCGGATTTCCATTACATAACTCACTCATATGCAAACAAAAAAGGTGTTTTTCCTTTTTCAAAATACAGTTTTTCCCTCTGTTTTTGTCCTTCAGAATGACGGAATTTTGTCATAGAAAAAAACACAGAAAGGCAGCACCCGAAAAGCCGGAACAGAGTAGGGAATATTTTTAAAACTAATACAATGAAAAAAGCACTTATTGTAGGAATTAATGATTATGCACCCATAGGATACGGAGGTCCGGACCTTAATGGCTGTGTAAATGATGCGCGAGATATGGCAAATACGTTGGTGATCTGTGGTTTTAGTCCCGCGAAGATTAAAATCCTGACCAATCAAAATGCAACAAGAGCGAATATATTGAACTATCTGAAATCCATGATCAGCACAAGTGTAAAAGGAGATTCTCTGGTTTTTTATTATTCAGGACACGGAACCAGAGTGGCCAATATCGGATCTGATCTTGAACTGGATGGTCTGGACGAAGCGGTCTGTCCGCACGATTATGCCAATAGTGGAGTTATTCGTGATGATGATTTTAAAGCAGTTCTCAGCAAGCTAAAAGCAGGGGTGAATATGGAGGTTATCTTTGATTGCTGTTACTCCGGAACAGGAACCCGAAAAATGGATCTGGGGCTGGAAGCAGATTTTCTCAACGAAACCGCCCGTTACATTCCTCCTATGCTTGAGGATGAATTTTATATGACTTACGCCAGTGAAATGGAAGTTTCTAAAAGTTCAAAAAAATCAACTGTGCTTACTAAGGCTCTCGTTCCTGTTGCCGGAATGAATCATACATTATGGGCTGCAGCGAAAGACAACCAGGTATCAATGGAAGGCAATATGAGCGGACAAATACGAGGGTATTTCACCTATCATTTCTGTAAAATATTGCGTGCTACCAATGGAAACATCGTCCGAAAAACGCTTGATAAACAAGTTGCTATGGCACTGGCTGCTATGGGAGCAGCCCAGATCAACCAGACAGAAAGCATCACTGCAGAATTTTCACAAAAAATATTCACTTAACCAATAACCATTACCGGCGGAATCCGAAAAGCCATCAAAAGAGTAGGAATATACCAGATTAAAAATAATAATCATGTCAAAAATTGAAAACAACAACCCAATGACCGCTGAAGAAGTGTCAAGACTCCGAAATGTTAAAGCAAAATCGGCAGAAAAACCTGAAACAGTTGAAAAACTATTTAAGCTGGCTCCCGCTATGGAAACCATTAACGGAAGAACTTTTCCTAAAGGGATGAAAACAATAGGAATGCCTATGGACGAAAAAACAGCAGAAAACCGAGCACTGGAAACGGATCACTTCTACCCTAACCATGCTGATTTTGAGTACAATCCAAAGCTTGAACCGAAAAGAGACCGTAAACCCAAATTCATTGAAAGGGATTCTTTCCTTACTCCAGAGAATGCAAGAACTATTTTCGGAGCAGATCAAAGAAAAGTATATAATTCTACTGCTTATCCATGGAGATGTGTTGGCAGAGTAGAAAGCTCTCTCGGTTCAGGAAGCGGCGTGATGATTGGCCCAAGACACCTTCTTACGTGTTCTCATATTGTAGACTGGCAGCCTAATAATACAACAGGATGGCTGAAATTCACTCCCATGTATTACAACGGAAGCGCTCCTTACGGAACTGCCTGGGGTACCTTAACGTATTACAAGTATAAAGTTGCAGGACCTTCTATTGATTCAACAGAAATACAATACGATTATGTGGTAATTGTATTGGACAGACCTATCGGAAACAGCACAGGATGGTTAGGCTCAAAATCTTACTCCGATTCATGGGATGGAGGCGCTTACTGGACTCACGCAGGATATCCGGGAGATCTTACAGGAACACAAAGACCAACTTACCAGACTGGTATTGCCCTGGATGGAGATTTCTGGAGTGCCGATGACAACGAAAGCATGAGCCATAAGGCAGATATATGGCCCGGACAAAGCGGAGGCCCTTTCTGGGGATATTGGGACGGTTCTCCGTATGCTGTAGCAACTCAAAGCGCGCATAATCCAAGTGATAATTTTGCAAGTGGCGGCTCAGATTTGGTCAATCTGGTCATCAGAGCGAGAAATGAACATCCTTAATCCAGTTTTTTAGCCTCAATAACCCCGGCCGCCTTTGAAGGCGGCCGGGGTTATTATTTATCACTGAAGAAATTTTCTGTACATAATGCTCATCAGTATAATTTTTCATGAGATAAATATTGACAATAATGGACAAAGGAATATTGCAAACGTTCAATGGATTGATTGCTCCTGAAAAAAGTTACATTTATTTTTCATTATCTATATGGCTTTAAGTAACAAATAAAAATGATGTAAATCTACTATTTGTTTTGTTTACCCGAAATTCTAATTTCGTTTCCATAATAATCTTTAAAATAAAGAACAATTATAATACACAAATGATAAAAATAATGATTTTACTTAGGAGAGCTTTTTGTACTCTTTATACGTATAATCAGGTGGGTATTGTTTTAGCGTCACTTGATTCTTCCAGTATCCTTATAGTGTTTCCTGCTCATATGCAAGAACAATAAAACCTATTTCTGTTAAATCCAATAACAAGTACTCAAATTAATAAGGATACCCAATCCAGCCAAACTATTAATAATATATGATAATGGAATAACTTATTTCCAAGTGAATGAGTGTATATAATTTGAATAAAAATTCTTTCCTGTTTTTTATGTCATAAATCAAAGCTTTATGAAAAAGAATAATTAAAATACTATGAAAAAAATATTATCGATAGCAACAATATTTTCAGTCTATAGCAGCTTGCTAGGACAAGTGGGAATTAATACAACAAATCCTCAAGGAACTTTTCACGTAGATGGAGCAAAAGACAATCCTTCTTCAGGACTCCCTATACCTACACAACAGTCAAATGATTTTATAGTGACCTCTGAAGGAGTCGTTGGAATAGGAACTGTTCAGCCTTCGGCCTCATCAGTTTTGGACATTACTGCACCAGATAAAGGAGTACTATTGCCAAGAGTTGCTTTAACAAGTGCTACAGATACAACAACAATAGCATCACCCGCTAATGGGCTTTTGGTATACAATACGGGCGCAGCCGGACTTTCTTACATTGGATATGTATTTTGGAATGGCTCTGAGTGGAGATCTTTCCAAAACTCTACCCTTGTTTCCCCTTTATTATCACAAATTAACTGTGGATCAGCATCTCTTAATCCTCCAACTTATACTTCAGGTGTGCCATATACAGGAACTCTGGCCATTCCATATTCTGATGGAAACGGTGGAAATTACGCAGGAGGAACAACCACTACGATGAACGGTTTGCTTTTTAAACTAAATCCAGGAACATTGGCCATAGGTAATGGTTATCTTTATTTTTCGGTGACAGGAACTCCGACGGTAAGTTCACCCTCAGAAAGTAACATCGAAATTAATTCCACTTTAATCCCATTTTACACAGGACTACCATGTACTACGTCTAATATTGGCGCTGGAACAGTTACACCTTCTGGAAGCACAACCTCTGCAGGATATAATATTGACGGAACAACTCCTACTGCTTCTGTAACCTGTTTTGATGGGGGAAATTTCTGCGTAAGATACAACGGAACCACGGCAAGTCAAAAACTTGAAGTTAAACAAAAATATGGTGCCAATCAAGTCATGATATCTTATTCATATTGGGGAGTAGGTTCAGGAAGCGGCAACAGTGGAACATACTCTATCAAAAATACAAACCTATTACAAGATACATGGAGCGTAATGTATGATTTTGGTGGCACTAATAATACTGAAGGAGCTGTAATTACAACTGTACTTGTAGATAAAACGACAGGCAATCTAAGATCTTTCACTACAGAAGCTGACATTGTTGTAAGTTCCGAAATCGGCATCAGCGGCGGGAAAAACAAGCTTTTTTTAAGATTAACAAAAAATTAATTTTCAATCTGTTTAAATTTGACACTATTCCGAAAAGTGTGTAAGTTAAAAAGTTAAGGCTTGGATTATAATCTGAGCCTTCTTTAATTTATTGATTCATAATTGCTTAAATTTTTATTTGAATTGAAAATTCAACAACTTTCTATAAGAACCGATAAAATTAAACTGTAAAAAATATAAATTACTGTTAATCAGTATCTAATTATTGCAATTAACGGAACTCAAAAGGATAAATATCGTCATAACAATAAAGAAGCTTTCCAAAAAATTTGGACATCCTCATAAAAATATAAATTTACTGGGGTCAAAGAAGCCATCCTGGTCTTCTTCAAGCTGTATTAATTTATTTTTGCCTTTTTGTAAAGCTTATCACGTCCTGAAATAACGATAAAAAAAAGAATCGTTATTATGTTAGAAAAACCAATTTATGTAAAACCCCTCGCTGACGCACAAATCCTTTCGTGTGGTCTTCTCACAAGCCAAACATTCTAAAAACAACAATATTATCCAAAAGTCCTTTTTCTTCAGAATAATCTACAGCACTACTATATCTGTAATCTTCTGCACGGAAAACCCAACCTGCTTCAACGGGGTGTTGATGTACATCATTTATTTTTTGCCTGATTATATGATTATTCCAAAGCTCAATTGGTTTATTGTCATGTCTCCAAAACTGATATTGATTTACATTGGATGTTTTTGCTCCTTCCTGAAGAAAAAAATTCAGCAGAAATTCTTTTCTGCTTTCCTGAGGATTTTCTTTGATAACTTTTACAACGGCCTTGCTTGTAAATTTTTTTAAATCACCAATGAGAAGTTCTGGTTTTTGCCCTTGTGTGCTTCAAAAAACTAAATGTACATGGCTTGACATAATACACCATGCGTATATTTCTAATCCTTTATTCTTTTGGCAAAACATTAAGCTTTCTAAAAGAATTTCTTTATATTCATTTCTAATAAAAACATCTAACCAGCCTACTACAGCGATGCTTATAAAGTATAGTCCTTCAGGGTTATGAAATTTGTAGTTTCTGCTCATCTTTTATGTTTTTATAAAGATAAAAACTTTTGAGAAGGTTGGTAACAAAAGCCACACGATACAATCGTGCGGCAGCGGGGGCTTTTTCTTCTACTTTCTGCTCCGCTTATTTTATAGCTTGTTCCGTCGCTTCTTTGGCAGACTTGGAGATCTGTTTGGTTTCTTCTATAAAAACAAAAGGGCTATTTCTAGCTCTTAAATTAATAATCTTTCTCCCACATCTGGATTTCAGGATTCCAGCCAAAAGTATCGGAGTAATCTTCCATGATTACTTTTTCTATCCCTGTTTTAAAATCGTCGGAAACTAAACATGGAAAATCTCCAGACATATAGACTTTGCCATCAGCATCACATTCTAATCCAGCATTATCCAATAGATAGTAAGCAATTGGGAAAGTAAAAGTATTACCATAATATCTAGGATTTTTTAGAAAGCCATCAATCTTATAAATACCTTTTGTTAATGCCTTAAAATTCATAATTCCAGTGACATCATTTTTATTGTATTTATGCGTTTCGACCTCTAAATCTCCGTATTCATATAAAAAATCTTTTAAGAATTGTGGAAAATTTTCAAATCCTTTTATCTTATCAAATTTTGATTTTACATTTCGACCTTCAAACCAGCCAGAATTCTCAAAATATTTCTGTACTTCTTTTTTAAATTTCATGGTATATTTAATTATAAAAAGGGCTATTTCTAGCCCTTAAATTAATACTCTTCTACCCATTGTTTAGTTTCTGGATTCCATTCTAGTGAATTACCCCAATTATCTTCTATGATATTTTCAATACCAGCGATAAAACCATCATTCATTTTATAATAACCATCTCCAATTAAATAAATAGCACCATTAACATCAGTATATACTAAATAATGGTCAGGATAAAAATATCCTACTTTATAAAAGGTACCATTAAATGGCAACTCATTTGTTTCGTTGTCTTTTACAAACTCTGATTTAGTATTTAATGTATTAATAACATCAGATTTATATGGCTTATTGTCTTCAATAACTAAGTCCCCATAAGATTTAAAGAAATCCTTTAAATGGGAAGGTAAGTTATAAAAATTTTTAATTTTTTGGTTCAACTTATTTTCTATGTTTCTTCCCTCAAACCAGCCTGCTTTTTTAAATTGCTTTTGTACTTCTTTTTTAAATTCCATAACTTTTGATTTTAATGAATTTCTTTAATTTTAAAATAATGCAACATAGGATTACACGAAGCACATGCTTTTTTGGGCAATCCTTGGACTAGAGGTTCTTTTAAATTATCAATCCTTAAAGCTCTACTTTTAGTTTTGCTTAAAATTTCTCTTGCCTGTTCTATCTTCATGCTGTTGGCTTTCATCCCAAGCTGTTTTTCTGCTTCAAATAAAAACTCAGAAATACAGACTGGCTCTGCACACATGCCGTGGTTTCGCCTGCTTTTAATTGCTGGATCGGCTATTTCTGTTAACCATTCTTGCACCAACTTGTGTCGCCTTCCTATTATTTTGCTCCTTGCAATTCCTTTAGAAGAATAGCTCACCGTTTGATATACTTTCCCATTTATTTCTCCTTCTAAAACCCCAACTGCTCCGGGTCTAGTAAAAGGATCTTTCCATTTTGTAAGAGCTTCATCCGCATATTGCCTAAGCAGAAAATTCATATCTATTTTCTTCAAGAAAACTTTCTGCTCTTTTGGTGTTCTTTTACCTTTTACCTTTATTTCCTCAATCTCCTCATAAACAGGTGCTTTCTCTTCTACTTTCTGTTCGGCTTCTTTTACCGCTTGTTCCGTAGCTTCCTTAGTTTTTCCTGTTTCCAGAGCTTCTTTGGCAGATTGGGAGATGTGTTTGGCTTCCTGTTCTGTAAGTTCTTCCGCTGTTTCTTTTACCGTCTTTTCTATGGTTTCTTCCACAGCTTCCTCTACCGCTTCTTTTTCTACTACTGCACCTATTTTTGCTGCTTTAGAGCCTTTTAAAACAGGAATAAGAAACATTATAATGTCCGGAACCAGTTCTCCTAATTCTTTCAGCAAAAAGTAGCTTTTCCCCTCATAAGTAAGATACCATTTACCAAAATCCAACACTATTCTGTAAAACTTTTTGCAAATTTTATCCAGTAATTCAAAAGTATTATAAAAAAGGGCAATAACAAAATTTTCAAATTTTTCAGTGAGCTTATCTGTCATTCTAAAGCCTATTTCATCTCTCAATATCAGAATAATGATCGCAACGAGATCACATAAAAGAGCTAAAAACTCCAGTATTCCGTTATAAAGACCCACATAAAATGCATGATAATGTTTTATGATGGTTTGTAAACTTCCATCAGGAATATAGATTTTGGCAAGACCTTCAAGATATCCGTCTGTTATCTTTTGGCATTCATCTATATTTTGATTGATCCATTTTTTTACCACTTTGGAAACGGGATCGTCGTGAGTAATTTTCTTATTAATCTCTGATTTCAAAGCATCATAAGGTTTATGAAAAGACTCTTTTAATGACTTCACCCGGTCTTCCTGCTTGTCATAAAAAAAAGAGTTCGGTAAAAAAGCAGGAGTATATTCTTTTTCAGGCAAATCACCATTCCAGTATTTATCTTCTTTGTATTTTTTGGTTCTTAGCCAATGTCCAATTCCAAAAGCCCAATTAGGAAGATTAAAATCCAAATACTCTCCGCCTTTTATAATCAGCATAAACCAAGAGAAGTCATCAAATTTGTGATTATCATATTCATATTGAATAGCTTTAATCATTAGATCTTTAAAATCTGGTGTACTCTGCTCTTGTTCCACCGCTTGTACTGTTTGTGCTGATACACTAGCTTTCCATGCTCTTTTAATAAATTCTTCTGCAATATCTTTAGGATCATTATCATTCCATGGCAGCTCTCTAAAATACTTATCCTTTAAATCATCAATTACGGCTGATCCAAATTTTACTCGTACTATTTTACCAAAATCAAACTTACCATCATCCGTTTCTATGAAAACTAAGACTTCAAAAGGCCTTTGAGGGTCAGGTATCTTGTTAGGGTCTTCATACATTTTTATGACTTCTTCTCCATCAGGATGAGCATATACTACAAAGTTATACTTTGATGTATCTGAAAAAGCACCATAAGCATCTGCTTGGCTATATGATACCCTTTTTGAAATATCAGCAATCGTAAGATTTCTTTTTTCTATTATTTTTGAAGCTCCAAAAATATTTTTTGCCCATTCATGAATATTTTTCTCCCAGTACTGTCCAAACGGACTATTCTTGAAAGCACTCAATTCCTCAAAAGAATTGCCTGCTAATCCCTGCAACGGGTTTTTATTTCCTTCAAACCCTTGGGTTACTTCATCAAAGGAGAGTATTTTATATCCGGATAAATCTCCGAATTCGTCATCAAAATTTTCCATTTTCTTTGTTTTTAGTTGTTAAACATTTCAATTCATTCAAAGGAAAAAATTGTTTGGAGGTCATATTCTCGGTGAATTTTCTGGTTTGGCTTTCGTTCAACACCAAAAGATCCGGTTGATATTCTTCATCTGACAGAAGCCTTGCATTTTTAAGTCTGTACTGTGCCTGTACCTGATCAACAATCTCAGTATTCTTATTGAGGTATGTTTTTAATCGGATGATATTCTCTTTACGTCATTCTTTATTGATCGTTTCTTTAAGTTCAAGTGTTTTCATAATTTTCATTTTTTATAAAGGCAGGGCTTTAAGGCCCTGCCAGTAAAATAGTTATTGAAGTCATTTAAATAACCTGTTGGTAGCTAAGACAGCTTATTGAGTTCATTACTTTTCAACTCCACAAATTCCTGTAAATAGCTTTTCAGAAGATCCAGAAAACCTATTTTATTATTCTTAACAAGCCAAAGCATGTAATGGTGAGTATTCACTTTAACAATAGATGTTTTAGGATTTCCTTCCTCATCCGGAACAGGGTTCTGCGTTTCTTCATCTACTACAGGAACAAGTATTCTGTTAAAGCTTTCGTCTCTCAGACTTGACCATTCTTCTTCCCCGATCATCCATTCCGGAGTCGGAAGGTTGGAAGGTTCAATTTCATTGGTTTCTTTGTTCCTTAAAACCTGCTGATAAAAAAGATAGGTTCTTGGAAGCTCTGTATCTACTACCATTTTATTGATTCGGATAAATCGGTTAAATGATGGAAGCATAGGATGTTTAGAGATCTGGATTTCACCCAGGTTGAGATGTGTTGTATTGATTTCGTTTAAAAGCTGCTGTACCTGTTCAGGTAGTAATAATTTTTCTTTCATTGTTTTAAAATTTTGTTGGTTAAATATCAGTGTCTATCAATTCGTAGACACTGCTTGATGAAAAGGCAGAATTTTCAGGCTCTGCCTTTTATTGATTTTATCTTAAAGTTTGATACTTGTTACAATTTGTACAGTTCAACGATATTGGCACTTACGCCTGTATTTCCGCCTGTATTCATGTTATACATTCCGAAGGCAACCGGGCCTGTATACCCTGTTTTGTTATAGGTAACCGTTTTGTTATTGAAGTTGACAATGACGGTCCAGCTTCCTCCACGTCTTATAAATGTTGCACTAAGAGCATAGGTAGGCTCCGCAGTAGTTACTGTCTCTGCTGAATTGTCAGGGAATATTTTACACATAGGATACCAGTAGGACTGAACCAACCTGATATTCGCAACCGTTTGATTTAAGAGATCTACTCCATTGGCGGCATTTACCAATCCTACAAAATGGGTCATCGTACCAAAGCCGTTTGGTCCACTTATCGTTGCTGTTTTACCTGTAATTTCAACATTCATGTAAAAATCTTCATCTGCACCAATCAATTGATTTGTCTTTCTGGCTGCGATGAAACTTGAATCATCGGCAGGAGTCTTTACATTACTGTCAGAACTGTAACTTACAGCGGCTCCTGCCTGCGTAATGGCGGATGATACAGCATTATTGTATATTTTCTGTTCCCAAACAATATTATTGAGAGGAACACGCTGGATCTGGCTTGCCACACGGATGGTAAAACTTGTTAAGTACCATGCTACCCCATTCCACAATCTTATTTTATATTCTCCTGCCGGAATATTTTTGAAATTGTAATAGAAGGTCAGATCAATTCCATTAGTATACAACTGAACCTGTGAACCAGGGATGACGGCAACAACAGTAGCAGTATCCGCAGAAATACTATCCTGAGTACATAGCTCCACTTTAAAACCTGTGGCAGGAAGATTTAAGTTGGCACCTTTCAGATTAATCCAAAACGGACGGTCTGTTTTATCCACAATTGGAGGAGATATGACAGCAACACTCATTGTTCCTGTGCTCCATCCTCCGTTCATTTTAGTTTTCCATGCTGCTCTCTCAGCTTCTGTCATTTGATTGGGCATTTCCAACAGTAGATTTTTACTGTCTACAATAGCGTTTAAGCCATCGGTATTCTGAACTACAACTTTTTGGAAATTAGCGGTGTCAGAATTCTTATTGGGCAGCCCGGATAACACATAAGGGTTTCCTAAGGTATTTATCGAAAATGAGGCGTTAAGAGTATGGCTTCTTACTGCACTGTTGGACAGATTTGCATTCATCATATTCTTCCCCAGATCACCTGCAGGAAGTTTGGCAACATTTCCATTATCATTCAATCCTATGATTTTAGGATAATCCTGAGCATTTCCGTCTGTTAAAGGAATCTCTAATTTTTTAGCTAATTTCTCCTTTGTTTTAACATTGTATTGAGCCTGGCTTGCCATTCCTTCTGCTACAAGATCAGCATTTGAAATACTGACATGATTATCAGATAATTCCAGAGGAATAGTTCCATCAACAACGGCATGGGTCTTTAAATCACCGTTTTCATCAACAGCATAATCTGTGTAAGATGGAGAACCCGGAGCTGCTACCTGATAAATAGCATTCGTTTCCCTTTCTCCAATGGGAGGCAATTCGCTTACTCTTATAATTTTTCCTATAATTGGCATTTTTTTTATTTTTTTTAGGTTAATATTTATTTTATTTCCAGTCTCCTGAAATGACTTTCTGTCCTTCAAGCGATTCTACTCCAAGAAGATTGTCATTAGGTTCAAAACTGGTTCCGCAGATTTCTCCCAGTTCATCATCAAACTTCACTCCTGGTTCACAGTTGCAAGGCAGGGCTTTTTTAACTATTAGCCCAATAGATCCCGCCTGAAGAATGGTAAGGGAAGTAGGAATTTTCTCTCTCCATGGCTCTCCTTCTTTTGTCACTTTTGGTGAGCGTAATTCATCCACAATGGATAAGAATAAAGGATCATCAATGACAGGAACTTCACCTCCGTTCCAGATTTGTCCTGTAGCAAGGAAATGTCTCACTGCTTCTTCAAATCCTGGTCTTACCGTAACAATAACTCTTGCCATACCTGACTGCATAAAGGCTCTGAACGTAGGATCATTATCATCAAACTGATATAAATCTGCCCATGATTTTCTTTCACCCCAATAATAGGGGTAGAAATAATAACTCATGATTTCCCATTCAAACGCCTGCTCCATAAATTTGATAAATGCAGCATATTGATCCAGTTTTTCATCCACCTTAATGTCTGTATTCTGAAAAGTTTCTGTAGAAGCATTATCATTGGTATAATATCTTTTTTTACCGAAAGTGAGTAATGCATCAGGATTCTGATTCAGCATATAGGAAATACAGTTTCTTCTTAAAATGGTATTTTCGATCTTTCTGTAGAATCCCGGATTAGATCCTTTGATCTGAGCTCCTACAGCTTTTGCATCTGCCAAGGCAGCTTCATACTTGCTCAACTCCACTTTATAGGCTTCAATAATTTTATTGAATGCTTTCTGAAGCCATCCATTTTTATATTCTTCCTGCAGCACACATTTGATATTAACCGTTGCATGGAAATAATGGGCATTTGTTGTTGCAATGGTGATAGGAACTTCTCTCACGAATTTTAAGAAACCACTGCTGCCATTATCTCCACCGACTAGTAAGCTTGCACCATTTCCCCACCCATTGTAACCTGGGAAAGAATTACTGCTTTTCACAACATACGATTCGGTGATATAATGTTCCGGAATAGGAATAAGATCAGATTTTGAAGAGGCCTGTTTTGATTCAGTGGATGAGTAATCAATGGATTTTCCAACATATACCACAGGTTCCAGCCTTTCATCAACTTCCACATTATAATAACCCAGCCAGTATTTTAACTTAGTGGAATCTGTAAGAGCACTCCAGTCTTTGATCTGCATACCAGCAGATTCTCTTGGATCAATAGGCTTTACCAATTGGTTTTCAGTAGTACTACTTACCTTCATTCCTAATGAATGTAATTTGGCAGGTTCCGGAATCATAAACTCAAACATCATTCTCTTTCCATAGTTAAAGATCTGGTTTTTGACTACTTTATCCACCCAGCGATATACCCCTACAACATGGTTGCTGCCTTTGGTGTTATCAAAACCATGTTTGTTGTTTTCCTCATATTCCTCAAGTATTTTATCAATACGTTCTTCTTTCACCTTGGTAACAATCCTTTCCAAGGCTCTGGCGGTAACATCTTTAGCCTCGGTAACAGCCTGTCTGTTACTTTCCTCCCTAGAACTATGAGTAGCATAGTTGGCAGCAGTATTTAGCATATACTTTGCTCCCGCTCCCCATGATGCATTAAATCCTGCCTGCGCTGCAAAATCCTTAGATTCCTGAAGTACTTTAGAAATTTCGCTTTGCATCTCATTTCTTTCCGTAGAAGTAGTATCCGTCAATTTCTCTTTTTCAGATTCCGTAGATTTGGTGGTTTGGGATTCACTTCTTTTTAATCGTCGTGAAGATTTTTCTCTATACTCCCTTGCCATAATATTTTCGATGTGTGAAACATCTCCTTCTACATAACAGTAGGTACTTTGTTCTACCTTTCGGTAATCTGCAATCCCTATATTTTTCATTCCAAATCCCGAAGGAATAAAAATATCATCCGTATTTGTGGGAGTTCCGTTTCCTCCTCCTTCTCCGCCTGTTATTACTTTTTCTTTTAATGTAAATGTTCCAGTACCTTGAAATCTATTAATTCTATCTGCTGTCCACAATAATTTCCCATTCATAAAATATGTAAGTCCATCATTAAGAACAACTTCTCCTTCTAATAACAAAACTTCCTGTTTTTCCAAAATATTATTTGGAATATCCTCTCCGTTACTAAATAAAGTAGTCACATTAGGGGCATCATAAGTATAAGCTAAAGTCCCATTTGCTAAAAGCTGCTGATCGTATGATTTTATATTATAAATCCCACTTACGATATGTTTCGGATCATTAATATCAGTTGTCAGATACATAGTATGGCTTCCAAGCCCCATACCCCAACGTATTGTTCCTGCTGTAAAAGAAATTTCCTGCGTATTTAAGGATTGGGCTACAGGAACAACAACCCCTCCTACTGTTGTGGAAATCTGCGGATTAAGGTTTACATTACTTAAAATAGTTTGCTGTAATAGCTGATTATTTTGTTCAATGGTTTGGAAAAGCTCTGTAAATGTAGAAATATCATTGAGGGCATTAGTAAGATCAGAAGTATTGAATATACGATGTAGAGCTTCAATATTTTCCTGGTTTACATTTCTTAATAACTCTTCTGTTTCAATTTCTGGACGAAAATTAAATTTGAAATTAGGAACTTCCGGAATCGAAACGTATTTCAGACCTGATAACGCTTCATGATTTTCTGCCGCGAGGAAAATTTCCTTTTGATATTCCTGTTCTTTAACAAGAGCATCATATCTCGCCTGTTCAGGTCTTACACTTTCACTATATTCTTCATACGCCTTATTATAGGCTATTCCATATTCTTTTCTATAATTTTTTTCAATTTTCTCTAGCGCTTTTTTAAGATCTACATTTCCCTTAAGGTTTATTGTTGCTTCTGCAAACTTAAGAGCGCTATTATTAAGAGGAATATTCTGCGGGCTGCTTTCTTCTCTTGAAACAGCTGCATTAGACATTGAATTTGTTTTCGCTTTAAAAAGTTCTTTAGGGAGAACTACTTTGGCTTTTATAATGTCTTCATACTGCTCCTGAGTATTTCCGTCATAATTTGACAGGATATGGTCAAGATGCAGAAACTGAATTAATGTTTCTTTTGCATAAAAATTTTTTTGAGTGACCACCTGATAAATAAGATTATCCCAAATGTTAGAATCAATTTCAACGATAGGTTTTGGAGTCTCTTTATAAGTTTTGATTTTAGCATCGAACTCCTCTTTGGTTGCTTTTGCTTTATTCTTTGCAACCCAAACTGACAATTCATAAAATTGTACACTTTTAGCTTTTAATGATGCTTCTGTTTCTATAGTTAAACCTGTGATCTTTTCACAGACGTTTTTCAAAGATTCTCCAGCTTCTACTCGTGGGTCAATTACTCCCTTTTGTCTTAAGTAGTTTCTGAAAATAAATCTTTTCTCCCTATTCTTTGGATCAGACAATTCTGCGCTGCGCATCGTTGCAAATCTGAATAAAGTTTGTGAGCTATTATTTTGATTAATTGCTTCCATTTTTTAATTTTGTTTTGGTTTTTATAAAGGTTAAGATTTTGAAGGTCTTTTTAGTAGATTGTCTTCAGGTTTTAGCCTTATTTTTTTAGGTGGTTTCCGGCAAAAGATGTCCACCTGGAATTTTGAAGTCTAGTTTCATACGCTGTGTTTTTTCTTGAAGCAAATATCCAACGCGGAAGCGACAGAACTTGACGTATAAAAATATTTTAGTATTTTTTTTCCAACAACAAAAAAGCCACCCAATAGGTGGCTTAAAATATATGTTGCATATTATTACTTGCCGAACATAACACCATTAAAAAATTTGAGATTACTCATATATTCTATCCTCTCTTTTTAACAGAAAAAAATTTCAACTTACATTTTATCTTTTTTGACATAAAAAGAGAGCATATAAATGCCCTCTATAATTTATTCTTCTTTTCTAAAAATTTTATCCCTAAATCTATCCGGTAACTCATCTTTTAGTAATATCAATTTTTCTTCTATAAACTGTAAAGCCTTATTATGAATTGAATTCTCTCTATTATGACGATATCCAGGCGGATGACTGTAAAAATCTTTTCTTAAAGTCTTATACAGCCATTTGTATGTTTGAGAATCTACACAATAAACTACATGACGCTTTTTGACATGAGAAATTTTACCGCCTAAATCATCAAGATCATATTCAAAATCAAGGTTAAAATTTTTTCCGGTTCTTTCATTATCTTCAAAAAATATAACAGGTGCTTCTGTAAAAGCTTTTATCCTTCTCTTCGTTCCACGATCATCTATTTTTGGACCAATATAGTCCATTTCTTCATTTAAGGGTGGAAAAGGATATTTAGTCGTATTATAATGAGGGATTAACAAAATAGAATCTCTTTCGTAAAATTGAATCAATACCATATTTTTAGAATAAGGTTTCCCTAAATTGTTCCCAAACATTGCTATTAACTTATAATTATAAAATCCGTGTTCACTCATGTTTTAAAAATTTAATAGGTAAAGTTATTAAAATCAAATTCGTTAAAATCAGGAAAATGTTTTTTTTGCCATTCTTCAAATTTTAAGCGATCTCCAATATATTTGGGTTTAGAATTAATAAAAGTATTATATGCCTCTTTTAAACCTTCGAGGTGTTCTTTTATCAACTCTTTTGGAGCTCCGTTTGCTTTTAACCTGAGCACTTCTTTTACACGGACTTCATATTCCAAAAAGTTCTTTTCAACAATTGTTAAATAACCTAATTTTGGCATAGCTTGCGGAACTTCTACACCTGGTCGTTTAATAATCTCGGTAGTAGTAGCATATTTTCCTTGCAAGTTTCTCTCTAGCTGTATAATATGGTCAATCTCATGTTCAAGATCAAGGAAACGCATTTCGGGATGCCATTCTATAATTTTATCTATTCTCACCAATTCCAGCTGCCGGGTAAATACAAATTTTTCCGTATATCCCACATCCTGAGTAATATCTGTAATTTCTACAATTTTTATATTTCTTTCTTTTAAAAATTGCATCATCTCATCAAACTTTGGATGCAGCTTCATTTTTACGGTTCCCCATTGTATTGTTTCAGTTGTGGCCTGCTCACCTATTCTGGCAGATGTGTTGACCATTGTTTTGCTTTTCTTCACGAGCAAAAGCAGCTTTTTCATTTGGTCTGCAAGGATATCTCCCTTATTATTCCAGATATTTTTGGTTTTATCGATGAGCCTTTTAAAAGCATCCTTTGGAGATTTTGAAACTTCAGCCGCTATTTCTTCGCCTTTATAAAGTACTGTATAACCTGTTTCTGTAGTATTTCCTGTTTTTACAATAAGTAATTCATCTCTTTGCAGGTTTTGTATGTCCCGGGTATAACCTCCCAATCCATTTTTTGAGAGTTCTTTTGCAACATCATCAATAAAAACCATGCTTTCTTCTACAGAAATAAAATAGCTATATAAAACTCTTTCAAAGTTTTTTGAAGAAACAAAATACAGTTTCTGTAATAATTTTCCCAAAGATTGGCTGGAACCTACTTTTAGTTTTTCCCCATTATAAAATACTTCATATGATTCCTCAGCAATTTTTTTCAGTGAAATTCCTTTAAACTGAAGTTCTCTTACTACCTGTTCAAGATACTTTTCCTGAGAGGAGGAAAGATTAAGAATCTTTCTCCATAATGCATATCTGTCTCCTTTTATTACTACTTCATCTATTTCATTAGTAACAATAGCAGCCTGTCTTGCTTCATAGTCTTCCAGTTCTTTAATAAGCTTTTCTAAATCTCTTTTAAAGAGAACCCAATTTCTGGGAATATTCTTTGCATTTCTTAAAGACTCTAATAAGGCTGGACCTTTAGTAAGAATGCCGTTAATTATTACTTTACTTAAAAAGCCTAAACCCGCCATCAGGTAAATAGTATCCCAATTTTCCACAAACCATTCTCCTCCGTTTTCCGATAGGAATTTACGTATCCCTTCATCCATCATCACAATATCCGTAAGAGCTAATCCTGCTTCCGCAAATCTTATTAATACGGAAGAGGCTCCTCCTGAATAGGCTGCGGCCAAAACAGCCGCTACATCTAATGTAATACGGACCATTTTTACTAATTCCTCATGATTTGCATGATCTGCCATATAATAAAGCATAATAGCGGCATTGGGTGCTGCTTTTACAGGCTTTATTAAAGACGTTTTCATATCAGTATCTTCAATGATCACCAAATCACAGGGGTTGAGGTTTGCATCTTCTACAGTTACAAAGTTTTGCGAGGTAACAGCTCCCATATTAGAAGCTATGACCCTTGTGGAAACTAATTTTTGGTTTGTAATTCTAAAAAGTTTATTCTCTGCCGCAGGTGTAAACTTGTTAAGACGATATAAACTGCCTTTCAAAAAAACGGGTTTATGAAGATTATTCCCTTCCAATATGATAAAAGCATTGACAATAGTTGCAAAAGCAGATTTGGTTTCATAATCACTTATTGTTTCATAAATCTCCATCAGAATTTCCTGATTAGCTTTCAGTTTATCAATAATCCATTTTATATCACTGAAGTTTTGAACGATATTCATAACAGCGGAACCTGTATCTACAAACCATTTTTCGCCATCATATTGGCAAAGCCTCAGGAGATCATTCCAAAGCTGCTCATCTTTTCTGTCCTTTATTGAAGATGGATACGCATTTTCATAAAGCCAGCTAAGTTTGCTGTCGCTTGATTCCACTCTTGAAAATGCTTTCCGGAATTCGTCATTGATAAATGTTTCGCTTGCAGGCTTTATATTCAAATATTTTAAAAGAGTAATAAAGTCAAAAGCATTATCCGTTTTGAGAACTAAAGCAACATCCGTTTTTTTAGTAAGATTTTGTACATAATGATATGTTAATATATATTCAATTTCTTCACTTTGAGTATCTATTCTTATATCATAGTTGATTTCTTTTCCTGGCTGTATCGTAATATATCCTGTATCAGAACCGTATATAACAGTGATTTTTAATTCTCTTTCTTTCAAGCTTAAAGGCAGTCTTACTTTGAACGGAATATCAATATCACCAACATAGCCTGAAGAGAAAGGAGAATAAAAATAATTGTTGCTCGCTTCTTTTGTTTCATAATTCTTAGGATCGAACCAAAGTTCCTTAACTCCTTTATATACTAAATCATTTACTAATTTTTTTATATCACTCATGTTTTTGAAAATTTGTGTTTGTCTTAAAATAGGTTAAGATCTGAAGCTCTTTTTAGTAGAATGTCTTCAGGTTTTAGCCTTATTTTTTTAGGTGGTTTCCGGCAAAAGATGTCCACCTGAAATTTTGAAGTCTAGTTTCATTTTCTGTGTTTTTTCTTGAAGCAAATATCCATCAGGGAAGCGACAGAACTTGACGTATAAAAAACTATTTTTACTTTTTGTTCTCAAACCTTTGGTACAAACCGTTTTAGTATTCTCAATATTTTAATACATTTGTTTAAAACATATTTCAGATGAATTTCGAGCAGATCAACTTACACCTTGAGGCATACAAAGAACACAACCAGATTCTGGATGCAGCAAAATATCTGATCCATTCTTTTGACCTGGAACATGAAAACTTTGCAGGATTCGGATTCAGGGAAGAACTTTCTCCCACTTCAATGCTTCTTACAGCAGAAGGAGGTCTGGGCGGGCCGCAAACCGTAATGATCCCAAGAAATTTATTTGATTTTGACCTGAACCTTGTCCTGAATATGGTGGCTCACGAAATGCTTCATGTAAGACAGAAAGCTCCCGGACAGGTAATCGAAGACAAAAATGAAAGGGAATTTCAGGCGTATTATGAGATGCTTTTTCACAGAGTATTTCCGCAGATTCCGGAGGTTTCAGATTTTCATAAAAAATTCTTCGGCGGGAAAGCGTTGGAATACTATAAAAGAATGGGCGAAGGTTCAGTATTACAACAAAAATATGCAGAACAGAAAACAGAAGTAGAACATTTAATAAACGAATTACCATGACAGTAAAACCAGATATCACCTGGGCAGATTTTGAAAAAATAGACATCAGATGCGGAACGATAATTTCTGTGAATGATTTTGAAAAAGCAAGAAACCCATCTTACCAGCTGGAAATAGATTTTGGTGATTTGGGAATCAGAAAATCATCCGCCCAAATTACTTCTCTATATGAAAAAGAAGAACTTATTGGTAAACAGATTTTAGCAGTAGTGAATTTCCCTAAAAAGCAGATTGCCAATTTCTTCAGCGAATGTCTTGTGCTAGGACTGTATGGAGAAGACAAAAAAGATGTTACACTTTTGACCCCCTCATTGCCTACAAAAAATGGAATGCAGGTAGGATAGACAACAAAACACAATATGATACAAAACATCCCTTTAGAAAGAGTTTTATTCCTTGATATTGAGACCGTTCCGCAGGCTGGATCATGGGACGAGTTATCCGAAACAGAACAATACCTGTGGGATAAAAAGACAAAATTCCAAAGAAAAGAAGAAGTGACTGCAGAAGAGTTTTATGACAGAGCCGGCATCATGGCCGAGTTTGGAAAAATCATCTGCATCACCATCGGAATGGTTGAAAAGAATGAAACGTTAAAAATAAAGAGTTTTTATGGGCATGACGAAAAGAAAATGCTGCAGGAGTTTGGAGAAATCTTCAACAGCCCAAGGCTTTATAACGTGATTCTCTGTGCTCATAACGGAAAAGAATTCGATTTTCCATGGATTGCCAGACGTTATCTTATCAATGGAATGCAGCCTCCTGCACCGTTTCAGATGTTTGGGAAAAAGCCCTGGGAAATTCCGCATATCGATACAATGGAACTCTGGAAGTTCGGTGATTATAAAAGTTTTGTATCCCTGGAATTACTGGCTCATGTCTTTGGTATTCCTACTCCGAAGGATGATATTGACGGCTCAATGGTTTCATCAATTTACTACATAGAGAAAGACTTGCAGAGAATTGTTGACTATTGTGAAAAAGATGTCTTAACTTTGGCAAATATTTTCCGGCGTATGCGTCAGGAAGATTTGTTGAAAAGGAATATCAATCTAGATTAAAAAATGAAATTTACAGACGATCAAATTGCTGACATTGGTGAGGAAATCATTAGTGTACTAAAAACCGTATATGACCCTGAAATTCCGGTAGATATTTACGAATTAGGGCTGATTTACGATGTCCAGATCTCCGATGATGCTGACGTAAAAATTATAATGACCCTTACTACTCCCAACTGCCCTGTTGCAGAAACACTTCCTCAGGAAGTAAAAGATAAAGTGGCTGAAGTAGAAAACGTAAAAAGTGTAGATTTAGAGCTTACTTTCGAACCAAGCTGGAATAAGGATATGATGAGCGAAGAGGCGAAGTTTGAGCTGGGAATGCTTTAAAATTACCCTTAATAATATAAAACCCCGAAAATTTTTCGGGGTTTTTATTTTAAATATCTTTTGCTATTTCCTTTCCGTCTCTCCTGCTCCATTCACTCCATGAGCCTACATACAAATCCGGAATGGGAAACCCTGCGTAATCCAGAGCTAAAATAGTATGACAGGCAGTAACTCCCGATCCGCAATGAATGATCAGATGATCAGGCTTATTTTGTAATAATTTGCTGTATTTTTCTTTTAAGATTTCAGGACTCAGAAAGTTTCCGCTTTCATCCAGGTTTTCAGAAAAAGGAATATTAACCGCTCCCGGAATATGCCCCGCTACCAGATCAATCGGTTCAGATTCACCTTTATAGCGGTAAGCGTCTCTTACATCAATCACCGTAGAAGAATTGTTTTTCAATTCACTTTCAACAACTTCCAGGCTCGAAACCGGCAGACTCCAATGATCTTTTTCAATCAAAGAAGTTTTCTCAAAGATCTCTTCTCCTGAAGAAAATTCTAACCCTCCTTTTTCTGCAGCCTGCATTCCGCCATCAAGAACCTGAACTTTTTCCAATCCGAAAGATCTTAACATCCACCAGGCACGTGCTGCTGCATTCGAAGCATTTTTATCATCATATACAACAATATGATTACCCTCTGAAATTCCAAGATCTGAAAGTGTTTCAGCAAACTTTCTCACGGAAGGAAGCGGATGTCTCCCTCCAAACGCTGCATTCTCTCCTATTTCAGCCAGATCTTTATCCAGATCAATGAATCTTGCTCCTTTAATGTGCTTATCAAGGTAAATTTGTTTTACGTCTTTTCCTGTTCTTGCATCAAGAATAACAAGATTTTCGGTTGGAATCTTTTTGAGTTCGGTTGGTGAGATGATTGGAGACATTTTGTTGATTTTGGGGTTAATTTAATTATGTTTTGGCTAAAGCCATATATTTTTCAATATAATAAAGCGGGCTAAAGCCCGCTCCTATCGATAGTTTTCTCGCAGATTCTGCTGATTAAGCAAATCTTCTTTTCTATCTGCGGGATCTGCAAAATCTGCGAGAGATTTATTCTTCTTAAAAATGAAAAATATCCTTCGCCTTGTTATAAGAACTTTCAAAGTTGAGCAGGTTCAGTTTATGTTCTGCTTTTTCAACGCTCATAAAGTTGATAACCTGTTCTGTAGGCATGTTTCCTACAAGATCATCTTTAGCCATAGGGCATCCTCCGATTCCTTTGATAGCACTGTCAAATCTTCGGCAGCCTTGATCGTAAGCGGCTTTTAATTTTGAATAGGAATCTTCATAACGATTATGAAAGTGTCCTCCGAAGTTGATATCCGGATATTTTGAAGGTATTTTTTCAAACAAAAGGGCAATGGTTTCAGGAGTGGCCACACCGGTTGTATCTGATAATAAGATATCTTTTACACCGATATCTGAGAATTTTTGTGCCCATTGGTCAACATCTTCCCACTTCCACACCTCACCATATGGATTTCCAAAAGCCATAGAAAAATAGATATTAAGCTGTTTTCCTTCACTTTTTACCAGTTCAAGCATTTTAATGATTTCATCAAAAGCTTCTTCCTGACTTTTATTGGTATTTCTGTGCTGAAAAGTTTCAGAAATAGAAAACGGGAAGCCCAGAATATCTACAGACTCATGTTTCAATGCTTTTTCCGCACCTCTGTAATTACCAATAATTGCAGAAACTTTGGTCTTGGAGCGTGATTTGTCGATATTTTTTGCCACCTCATCAGAGTCAGCCATCTGCGGAATCGCTTTCGGGGAAACAAAACTCAGACAATCCAATACATCAAAGCCAACATCCATCAAGGAGTTGATATAATCTATTTTTTTATTGGTAGGGATAAATTCTCCCCATCCCTGCATTGCATCTCTAGGACATTCGGTAAGAAACATTTTTACTTTTTGATTTTCTCAAATATAATAAAACTAAACTACTTAGTATACTGTACATACAAAGCTAACACTATTTTGATTTTCAAAGATTTATATCTGATTTATAATTTCAATATCTGATATTAAATCGCAAATAACGTATTCTCAGCCTCAAATTTGCTAACTTTGTTAAAATTTATGATATCTGATGAGTACAATAGAATTCAACCCTTTGTGGAAAGAAAAATTACTGAACCGTTTTCTTAGCTATGTAAAAATATATTCAACCAGTGATGCAGAAAGTGAAACAACACCTTCTACTGAACGTCAGTGGGATATTGCCAACTATATTACTGAAGAACTGAAGACCATCGGCCTGGAAGATGTTTCTATAGACAGCAACGGCTATATCATGGGCTATGTTCCTTCTAATCTTGAAAATGATGACAGGCCTACTATCGGATTTATTTCACATTATGATACTTCACCGGATTTCAGCGGAGAAAATGTAAAACCTCAGGTTTGGGAAAATTATGACGGAAATGATCTTCTTTTGAACCAGGCAACAGGATTCACCTTATCTCCTTCAAGATTTGAAAGCTTAAAAAAATATATTGGCCAGACATTAATCACCACTGACGGAACAACTCTTCTCGGAGCTGATGACAAAGCGGGATGTGCTGAAATTGTAACAGCCGCAGAATATCTTATCGCTCATCCTGAGATCAAACATGGAAGAATTGCTATAGGATTTACACCAGATGAAGAAATCGGAAGAGGTGCCCATAAATTTGATGTGGCTAAATTTGGTGCAGAATGGGCTTATACTATGGATGGCGGAGAAGTGGGGGAACTTGAATATGAGAACTTTAACGCTGCAGGAGCGGTTGTAAAAATCCACGGATTAAGTGTTCACCCTGGTTATGCTTACGGAAAAATGATCAATGCTGCTCTTTTAGCTGCTGAATTTGCTCAAATGCTTCCTGCTAACGAAACTCCTTCAACAACAAAAGGCTTCGACGGATTCTACCACTTAATGGATATTACAGCTGATATTTCTGAGGCTAAACTTCAATATATCATCAGAGATCATGATGCAGATAAATTTGAAGCCAGAAAGAAATTCATGGAGGAAAAAGTAGCCGAGTTTAATCAAAAACACGGTGAAGGAACTGCTGAAGTAGAGATCAAAGAGCAATACAGAAATATGAAGCAGCAGTTTGAAGGTAAAATGCACATTGTAGATCTTGCTGCAAAAGCAATGACTGAAGCAGGTATAGAGCCTAAGATCAAAGCAATCAGAGGAGGTACAGATGGCGCTCAGCTTTCTTATATGGGACTTCCCTGCCCGAATATTTTTGCAGGAGGAATCAACTTCCACGGACCATACGAGTATGTAGCTTTGGAAAGTATGGAAAAAGCAACCGAAGTTATTATTAATATTGTTAAAGCGTAATAAATCATGAAAAAGGTCTTAGCATCAGCATTCATTTTCTCTTTTATTTTCAGCAGTGCCCAGATTTCTGAATTTCAAAGGGCAGATTCACGCTATGAAAGAAAGAAAACGGCTCTGTATAATAAATATCCTAAGCCTAATGATTTAAGAACCAAGAAAGAATGGCTTTTGACAGAGGATAAAATAACTGCCTACAAGACCGCTTTGGATAAAGCTTCTCTTGAAGATCAGAAAATGATCACTGCAGATCCTCCTACGAAAACAAAAGTGAGTAAAGAAGCAGAATATGATAAAGGTAAAGCCGCTTTTCAAAAACTTTTATATGAAGCTGTAGATCTTGACTTTCTGAACTTTTCTTCGGAAACCTACAAAGCAACAATAAGTTTTGTGGTAGATTCTAAAGGGAACGCTCTTAATCCCAATGTAAAAGGAAATAATGAAGATGTAAACGCTTTCATTGAAGCCGCTTTTTACCGCATTAAAGATAAAGGCAAATGGAAACCCGCTGAAGACAAAGGGAAACCAGTCTCTTCCAATGTTTCTGTTCCTTTAACAATGTCCTTCAGAAAATAATATATAGAACCCGCTACGATGGTAGCGGGTTTCTTTTTCTCTATTTAAAAATATTCCCATAATTCATTATATTATTGATACTAACTTAATATTATTCTTTTGGAAGCATTCAATATCACCCTCTCATAGGGTCATTTGTCCAACTTATATGTTAATCTCATCCTGGATGACATCAAGCTTCAGGGTTTCGCAACTATTATATATGGTTTTGGAATCGCTCCTTTATCATACGAAGGAACTATCTCTCTTTTCAAAAAGAGTATCTGCTGTATCAGAAGAATTTCAGTTTCTAATACATTTTTTATCATAAGAAAACCTCCTTTGCAGTGGCTTTTCTTTATATAAAAGCTACACATAAAATTCATTTACAACACATTAAGACAATTTTATTATATTTACAAGGATGTACAATTTTAAACAATAACATTTAATACCCAATTATCATGAAAACAATGAAAAAACTTTTGAGAAAAGACTTATCTGCCATTATGGGCAGCGGTGGAGATGGCTGTCATATGGGAGGCAACTCTTATAATTGTCAGGACGACTGTCAATGCGCCTGGGGATATGCATGTGAAATGTATGAAGACGGAAATCCTGGACAATGTATCGCTGTAGGCGGTGGAGGAAACCCTGGCGGCGGTGGCTGTATTCCTCCTTCTATTTGTGAAGAACAGCCTTATTAAATAATAAAACCCGGGAGTATTAATACTTCCGGGTTTTTGTTATTCCTGTTTGTATCCAAGAAGATACCTCTCTCCTGGTGAACTTGCAACTATTTTTGATACAAAATTTATATAATTCTTTATGCTACATTTTTTCATGAAAACATCTCTTTCATCAATTCCTGTAACCTCATATGAGAATAAAGTTCGTTTGAATGAAAGTCATCAAACATCATTTATTACTAATACATTTTTTTTATTTCTTTATATTTTCAATTTATTTTTTACTCTTATTTGTTTTCTTAACAATATGATACCCAAACCACACTGCAATCAATGCCATTGCAGAACGGGTTATCACCATCGGAATAATAGAATCTGCTTCCAAAAAACCTAGCAGTGCTGACATTAAAAATGTAACCATCAGCTGCATAAAACCAAGTAATGCCGCAGCTGTTCCCCTTCCTTCCTTGAAGGGTGATAAGGCATGGGCTGACGTGATGGGAAACAAAATACCAATAGCCAGTAATGACAGATACAGCATAGCAATTTCCAATCCTACAGAAAGGTTTTCAGCAGCAATCAGAATATGAAGTGTACATACGATCAGTAAAACAATGGTAGCAGCGAATAAAAGGGTGGCATTGCTTATTCTTTTGATCAGTTTGGGCGTAATATAAGCAGCCGTTATCAAGGCCAATGAGTTGAAGGCAAAAATGAAACTGAATGTACTGCTCGAAAACCCATGGATCTCCATGAATAAAAACGGAGCATTGGAAATGTAAATAATCAAAGAAGCAAACGCAATACTTCCTACCATCGTACTGTTAATAAAATCTCTGTTGGAGATGATCATTTTCAACTGGTCTTTTAATCCTTTTTCATCCAGTATTTCATCATCAGAAAGGTCAATTCTGGTATTGGTTTCCGGTACATATTTGTAGACCATGAAAAATGTGATCAGTCCCATGATGCATAAAAAAGCAAAAGAACTGTTCCAGCCCCAGAATTTAAGAAATACACTTCCCAGTAACGGGGCTACAATGGGTGCAATTCCACTGATCTGCGACTGTTGCGAAAAGATAGTGACTGCTTTATGCTTATCATACAGGTCTATAATGATTGCTCTTCCTATCACAATCCCGGCGCTTCCTCCGAACGCCTGCAGAAAACGCATCGCCCATAATACATAAATATCCGATGTAAAATAGATGGCTGTAGCTCCTATAATGAAAAGTAAAAGCCCACAGTACAACATGGGTTTCCTTCCTTTTTTGTCCGATAAAGGTCCCCATAAAAGCTGTCCGAAAGCAAATCCGGCAAAGAATACCGAAATAGATATCTGAATATGCCCGATATCCGTCTTAAAGATTTCGGCCATACTTGGGAAAGCGGGAAGATAAAGATCTATACTTAACGACTCCAGCGTGTTGAGCAGTGCAAGAATAAACACTACAATACTTAAATTCTTCTTCATAAATCACAATAAGCCTTTGCAGGCGTTTTTTCAGCTGCAAAATTGCTGTAAAAACAATCGTATTTCAATAAAAGAACTGAAGAAAGTATAGGACAAACTGAAGATTAAAAATGCAATAAAAGATGAAAATATTAATTTAACCCTATCATTATGGTAAATATTGAGGATTATCTTTTTTCATTATTCTTAAAATTATCAGGATTCTGACCCGTATGTTTCTTGAAAAACCTTGAAAAATATGAAGCATCGTTAAACCCGAGTTTAAAAGCAATTTCCTTCACCGTGAGCGCTCCAAAGCTAAGCTCTCTTTTAGCCTCAAGGATAATACGCTGAGAAATCAACTTTTTTACAGTTGTTCCTCTCAGATGGCGCACAATATCATTAAGATGATGGGTACTTATCTTTAACTGATCAGCATAGAAACCCGTCTCTTTATGCACTATATAGTGTCTGTCAATAAGTCCCACCAGTTCCTGAATACGCTGGCGGTCATTCAGTAAAGGTTCCTGAGGGATAATCTGCTCTCCGATGATGATGCAAAATGCCTTCAGATAGGCCTTTAAAAGGTCTGTCCTGGAAGCGGCTTTATATTCCTGCTCCATCAGTGATATGATGGTACTGCAGGTTTTTTCATTTTCCGGATTTAAAAAAAAGGGAAGCTCACCTCCGTTAAGTACTGATTCGATTTCACATACTTCGTTGAAAATTTCTCTGCTTATTGCTATTGCATAGCCTTCCTCTCCTTCCAGTTTCATATTGAATGCCTGTCCGGGTGCAATGATGCAGATCTGATTGTTTTCAAGTTGATAGCTTTCAAAATCCAGTTCTAAGCAGCTGTTTTCATACACTTGTCTGAACCAGATAATTTCAAAAAAATTATGCCGGTGAACATCATGAAAATTTTCAGGACCTGCCGCACTTAGCGTACTCATCTGAAATTCTTCAGAGGTCAGATGGTGAACAGGAATTTCTTTTTCAGGCGTAGTCATCACTAAAGTGTAAAATAATTAACTGGAAACAAAAACCACAGCAAAAAAATGCTGCGGTTCTCTTACAATATTTAAAATTAAATATAATTTTTCGGATTTATTGGTTTAAAAAAGCATCCCATCCCTGAGCGGTGAGCGCTACCAGCTGGTTTGATCCTCTTGCCACCATAAAGTTTCCATCTTCTTTTTCTACGGCATGTCCTATAATGGTAAAATCCGGATGGTTTTTAATTTTATCAAAATCATTCGGTGAAATTGTGAACAGAAGTTCATAATCTTCACCACCGCTTAAAGCAGTCATTACCGGATTTAAATTCATTTCATCTGCCGTAGAGATGGTAAGGTTATCCAATGGAACTTTCTCTTCATACAATCTGAAACCTACCTTTGACTGATCTGAAAGGTGAAGGATTTCGGAAGCCAGACCATCTGAAATATCAATCATAGACGTTGGTTTAATATCCAACTCTTCCAGAATTGTTTTAACATCTGTTCTGGCTTCAGGCTTCAGCTGCCTTTCAAGGATATAATCATAGCCTTCCATTTCAGGCTGCATATTCGGATCAGCAAGATAAACAGCGTGCTCTCTTTCCAGAATCTGTAAACCCATATAGGCTCCGCCTAAATCTCCTGTTACTACAAGAAGATCGTTTGGTTTTGCTCCGCTTCTTTTTACGATATTTTCTTCATTTTCAATTCCTACAGCCGTAATGCTCATGACCAGCCCAGAATTGGAACTTGTGGTATCTCCTCCTATAAGATCTACTTTATATCTTCCACATGCTGCCTGAATTCCGGAATAAATTTCCTCTAAAGCTTCTACCGGAAAACGGTTGGATACCGCAAGGGAAACCAATATCTGTGTAGGTGTTGCATTCATCGCAGCAATATCGCTTAGGTTCACAACCACCGCTTTATAACCTAAATGCTTTAGAGGAACATACCCCAGATTAAAATGTACTCCTTCCGCCAGTACATCTGTTGTAAGAACTACTTTTTTGTTGCCGGGATTAATGACTGCCGCATCATCTCCTACTCCAAGTTCTGAAGATTCATTGGATAAAGGAAAATACTCTGTCAAATGTTTAATAAGACCAAACTCTCCTAATTTTGAAATGGGCGTCAGCTCCTGTGATTTATCTTCAAACATAAATTTCTTTTTATAAGTGATGATTGATAAATGATAATCGATATTCATGAATACAGATTTTTATTCTGCATCAACCATCATTCATCATTTTATATATTAATTTCTGCCGGGTCAATATTGTGTGGGTGGAAAGGAAACTTCTTGAAGTCTTCTTTCGATAATACAACAGTGTCCGGGGTTTTATATTTATTCATTGCTTCCACTACATCATCCGGTGGAGTGGTCATTTTTCTAAGCATCATATCAATCCATACCCCTGTAGCTTCCGCTGTAGCGCAGTGCATTCCGTCCGGAGTATAGAATTTGTGTACGAAACGGTAGATGGAAGAATCCTCTGCACATCCGTCTATTTCAACACTTACAATAACAATCTGATCTGCATAGATTTCTTTGAAGAAAGAATATCTTTCATGCAGGATTACCGGGCCTATTCCCCATCTGCTCAGCTGGGTAACTCCCATTTTCTCTTTAGTCATAAAAGCCATTCTGGCTTGTGCACAATATTGTACATAGGATGAATTAGCCAGGTGCTTGTTGGCATCAAGATCACTCCATCTTACTTCAAATTTATGGTAGAAAATCATTTGAAAATCGTTTTTGGGTATTATAAAATAATAATCTTCAAAAATACTCAAATAAGATGGTTTATAAAAATTGTACTTTTGAAAAAATAATCTTCCGCATAGGATTACATATACATGAAACAGATCATTATTATCGGAGGCGGTGCTGCGGGCTTTTTCTGCGCATCTAATCTTGACGAAAAGAAATATACAATTACTATTTTAGAGCAGAACTCAGATGTCCTTCAGAAAGTTAAAATTTCCGGAGGCGGACGATGCAATGTGACTCACGCATGCTTTGATCCAAGGGAACTTGTTCAGTTTTATCCCCGTGGAAACAAGGAACTGCTAAGTGTCTTTACTAAATTTCAGCCCGGTGATACAATGGAATGGTTCGATCAGCGTAACGTTCCTTTGAAAATTGAAAATGATAACAGAACTTTTCCTGAAAGTAATTCTTCCCAGACCATCATCAATACTTTTCTGAACGAAACTCAAAAGAAAAATATATCAGTAAAGACAAAATGTACGGTAAAAGAGATTGAAAAACAGGATACAAAGTATATTGTGAAAACCAATTCCGGAGATTTTGAAGCAGATTATATTGTTTACACAACCGGAAGTTCTCCAAAATCGTTGAAAATTATCGAAAATCTGGGTCATAAGATTGTAGACCTTGTTCCTTCCCTTTTTACATTCAATATTAAAGATGAATTGCTGAAAGATCTTCCTGGAACCAGTTTTGAAAACGCTGGTATTTCAATTCCAAAGCTTAAAACAGAAGAAAGCGGACCCTTGCTTATTACGCATTGGGGTCTTTCCGGACCGGCTGTTCTGAAAATCTCTGCGTGGGAAGCGATAAGCCTGGCAAAGCTGAAATACAACTTTGAAATTGAAGTTAATTTTATTTCCATAGATATAGATGAAGCGGAAGAAATGTTCCAGAATTTCAAGCAAAGCAATCCTAAAAAAACGATCGGGCAATCTAAGATCTTTGATATTACCAACCGATTCTGGCAGAAAATTTTAGAGATCTCAAAGGTCGATCTCAACAAACAGGTGGCTAATATTTCTGGAAAAGAAATGCAGAAAGTTCTGGAAAATCTTTGCCAAAAGAAGTTTCAGGTAACCGGAAAATCGACATTTAAAGACGAGTTTGTAACCGCCGGAGGCGTTGATTTAAAGGAAATTAACTTTAAAAACATGTCTTCCAAATTACTTCCTAATTTCTATATTGCCGGAGAAGTTTTGAATATCGATGCCGTGACGGGAGGATTCAATTTCCAGGCTTGCTGGAGTGAAGGATGGTTGATTGCACAGGATCTCAACGGCTTGTAAAAAAATTATTACTTTTAATAAAAACTAAATACATGAAAAAAAATTTCGGTTTCTTTCTTTTACTCTGGTTCTTTTTAGGATACAGCCAGGAAAAAACAATTGTCTCTGACTGGACATCATTCACACAAGCTGTCAATATAGAGCATAAACAGAATTGGAACTTCCGTATAACTGCAAAAATCAGAAAAGATAATGAGGATAATGGTTCCAATTGCGGGCTATGGTGCAGAATAGACAATAAAGATAAGTCTACCGGTTTCTTTGAAAATCAATATTACGGAATCAAAGTTACCCATGAATGGAAACCCTACGAAATAAAAGGAACCATCAGCCCCTCTGCGAAGACCATGAATATTGGTGCATTTGCCCAAAACAACGGTGATTTTTATTTTGACGATTTTAAGCTGGAAATCAATGATGGAAAATCAAAAAAATGGATTGAAATCCCTCTGGAAAATTCAGGTTTTGAGAAAGATATTACATCCGGTGGCTGGTTTGAAGGAATCCATTCTCAGAAAGTAACGCACGTAAAACACTTTACAATTGGAGCTTCAGATTATAAGCCATTCAGCGGCAATAAGTCATTACTGATCAAAGGGCATGACATTATCGGTACAATGCCGCATGGAAAATTTATGGATGTTAACGGCATCAAATTGTATTATGAAGTTTATGGAGAAGGTGAACCCGTGCTTATGCTTCATGGCAATGGCCAATCTATCAGTGCTTTTATGAACCAGAAAGACACCTTTGCTAAAAAATATAAAGTGATTATTGTCGATTGCCGTGAACGGGGAAGGTCTACTTATGACAAAACGAAAGAACTTACTTTTGATATTCAGACAGAGGATCTTAAGCAGTTTTTAGAGAAGCTGAACATCAAAAAAACAAAAATTCTGGGCTGGAGTGACGGAGGAATTCTTGCACTGTCTATGGCAATGAAATATCCCGAAATGGTAGACAAAATTGCCTGTTCAGGAGCCAATATTTATCCGGAAGGAGTTAAAGATGATGAGTTAAAATCCATAAAAGAAATGCTCGTAAGCCTTATTAAAGAGAATAAAGACCATAAAAATGATGTTTTTATAGACCTTTTGAATCTTGATTTGAAATATCCAAACTGGCAATATGAAGATCTTAAAAAAATTCAGTGCCCATCATTGATTATTGCGGGTGATAAAGACCTTATAAAAACAGAGCATACTGTAAAAATAGCAGAATCGATACCCAATGGGCAATTGGCTATTATACCTAATTCAAGCCATTATGTTCCTGAAGAAAAACCGGAATTGTTTAATGAATTAGTGATTGATTTCTTTGAAAATAAATAATACTCTAAAGCGTCAGTATTTAAATTAAAACAGACAATGCTCTCTGCCAAAAGAAATATCTCTTCTTTTTTTAAAATCCTTACAATACTTTTAGTTTTAGGGTTCGGGTATTTCTTTTGGCTGATGCTGAAAATTACCTTAGAATATATTCCCTTTAATCCTGAAGTCAGCTTTCTGATGATCAAACAGACGGAAGTAACAGAAAGACCGGAGTATCTCACGTTTTTCTATACTCATGTTTATACAAGTATTTTTGTGCTTCTTTCGGGTTTTCTTGCTTTGCTCAGAAAGAATTTTGGACTCAAAAATTTTCACAGGAATATAGGAAAAATATATATTTTTCTCCTTCTGATTTTTGCCGCGCCTTCAGGTATTTATATGGGTATTTTTGCCAACGGAGGCCTTCTGTCAAAGATTTCCTTCGTTATTTTAGGCTTTTTATGGTGGTTTTCAACGTTGAAAGCTTATCAGCTGGCCAGACAGAAAATGTTCAAAGAACACAAACAATGGATGTGGCGGAGCTTTGCTTTTACATTATCTGCTATTACCCTGAGAATGTGGAAAGTAATTATTGTATATTTATTTCATCCCAACCCGATGGACGTTTATCAGATCATTGCCTGGCTGGGCTGGATTCCCAACATCCTTATTATTGAATATTTAATCACAAAAAAACATCTATGAAAATTCTAAATTATACCCTGATTTCCTTGCTGACAGTTTCCCTGATAAGCTGCAAAAAAGAGGGAAAAACTACTGAATCGGGAAAAGATTCTCTGACCACAAAGAAGGACTCTGTGGTAATCCCCGAGGTTCACAAAGAATATTACGGAATTTATACCGGTGAATTTGCCGGAATGGAAAAGGTTATTGACCCAACCGATGGCTCAGAATATGATGTCAGTAACTACAAAAGAATTTCTTTAAAGATCAACAGAATCACCAAAGACAGTGTTTACGGACAAAGTATCGTTAATGGTAACCAGCGTCCGTTCAGAGGAGTTTTCAATGAATCAACCGCTTCTTTTGTTCTGGATGAACCCGGCAATGATAAAACAGACGGAAGGTTTGAAGTAAAACTGAAAGGAGACAGCTTAACCGGAAAATGGAACGCTTTTGATAAAACTTCCGTAAAAGCCCCTTCAAAAACGCTTAAACTTACCAAAAAAGAATTTGTTTATAACCCTAACTTTATGCTGGATAAGGATTCTGATCTGGTAGACTGGTCAAATTCCAAAGAATTTACCGAAAAATATACAGATGAAGAAACCGGAAAAACGGAAAGCTATAAAACGACTAAAAACCGTTTCGCATCGGAAGCCATCTTCAAACTGAATGCATCGAAGCAAAAGCTTACGGAAAAAGACCTTAAAAACTTAAGAAAGCTGGATCTTGAGATCATCAAAAACTCAGTATTTGCAAGACATGGATATTCCTTTAAAAAAGAAACCTACAGGAATTTCTTTGAGCAAACAGACTGGTATATTCCTGTTTCTAATAATGTAGACAATGATCTTTCTCCTCTGGAAAAAGAAAATGTAGCTTTACTGAACCGCTTTACCCAATATGCTGAGGATAAATATGATAGTTTTGGGAGATAGAGAATAGGTTTTAGGTAGCAGGGATCAGGGATTAGGGGTTGAGGTTAAGCCATCACGGTTTGTCATTCTTACGATAAGATAGAGAATCAGACATCCTACAGCGTAGCACAGATTATCTATCCACGAGAAAGAATTTCCAATAACAATATACATCAGGCTTCCAGGACGGAAGCCTAGTTTTTCTGCGATATGAAAATATTGCCCAAATTCTACCGCAAAGGAAAAAATCAGGATTCCCAGAATCAGTTTCTGATTATTTACTTTTGCAAAACTCTTTACAAAAGTATAAAGAAGTATTACCACAATAACGTCTCCCAGATAAGCTCTCACGAAGAAAACATTACTTAGTTTGGTGGCGATCAATACTTCCAAAAAAAAAATAAATAGAGACAAAAGAAGATATTTCAGACTGAATTGGAGTTTCATTTCAAATTGGGATTAGGGATAAAAAATTGGTGTTTAAGGAACGCCAATTTTATTTTTATAAGAGCAAATATATTATTTCTTTACTTTGATTGTGCACCTTATGCCAGCAGTTTCCGCCGTTTTACATCAGACAGAGCATTTAAGACATCCTGTACATAATATTCTGATCCATCATTCGGATAGATAGCTACTACCGGAGCCGGAAGTACTGAATGGGGAACCTTTATATATTTTTATGAATAAACACAAACAATTTCAAAACGTGCTGTAATAAAGGCAGGAACGGGTATTACAAATATTGAAATGTATACTTACGAAATAATCATTGTAATACAGGTAAACGCTTAAAGCACTCTTTTTATTTCCATTAATATATTGTGTTAATTTTATCACGATGAATAGAATTATACGAATGATTTTGTATATTTGGGTGGAATCAAAAACTAAATTACCATCAAAAAATCAAACATTCAGAAAAGAAAATTAAACAAAATGGAGCTGAAAAAAATCAGCGGCGGCGCTAACAGGCCTGTCTGCCCAAGAGTAATAAGCTGTACAGATCCTAATACCGGAGAAGAACGGTATGGAGTTCCGGGGATGCAGGATGGATTTTGCTGCTAATACAGAATAACCGTAAAAAAAAATGATTGGATTATCCTCCAATCATTTTTTTTATCGCATTCAGCTTCATTAAAGCTTCAATGGGTGTTAAAGTATTGATATCTATTTTCGTCAGTTCTTCACGGATATTCTCCAGAACAGGATCATCCAGCTGAAAGAATGAAAGCTGCATATTTTCCTCAGTCACTCTTTTGATACTCTCAGAAGTACTACCGCTTCCCTGCGTTCTGCTTGCTTCAAGAGTTTTAAGAATCTCATTCGCTCTGTTGACCACTTTGGCAGGCATTCCGGCCAGTTTTGCCACATGAATACCAAAGCTGTGCTCGCTTCCACCCGGAACTAATTTTCTCAGGAAAATAATATTCCCTTTGTTTTCCTGAATAGAAACGTGGAAATTTTTCACCCTTTCGAAATTCACTGTCATTTCATTCAGTTCATGATAATGCGTTGCAAATAGAGTTTTAGCCTGCGTTGGATGCTGGTGAAGATATTCTGCAATGGCCCATGCAATAGAAACCCCGTCATACGTGGAAGTTCCACGGCCGATTTCATCCAATAAGATCAGGCTTCGTTCTGAAATATTATTCAAAATATTGGCTGCCTCGTTCATTTCCACCATAAAAGTAGATTCTCCGGCAGAGATATTATCGGTAGCTCCTACCCTTGTAAAGATTTTATCCAGCAATCCGATCTCCGCATGTTTTGCAGGCACAAAACTTCCGATCTGAGCCAAAAGGCATACAATAGCCGTCTGACGCAGGATTGCCGATTTACCCGCCATGTTAGGTCCTGTTACCATGATAATCTGCTGGGAATCTTTATTCAGGAATATGTCATTCGGGATGTATTTTTCTCCTAACGGAAGGGCATTTTCTATAATCGGGTGTCTGGCTTCTTTTAAATCTATAGCATAGCCGTCATTCAGAACAGGCCTTGTATAACTCTCAGAAACAGCCAGTTCAGACAATCCTGCAGCCACATCAAGTTGGGCAATGATATTGGAATTCCCTTGAATCTGATCAATATAAACCATGGTTTCCGCACATACATTTCTATATAGGGAAGTTTCCAGAACGCCTATTTTTTCTTCGGCTCCTAAGATCTGATTTTCGTATTCCTTCAGTTCTTCGGTAATGTATCTTTCAGCATTTACTAAGGTTTGCTTTCTCACCCAGTCATCAGGTACTTTATCTTTATGGGTATTCCTGACTTCAATATAGTATCCGAAAACGTTGTTAAAATCAATTTTAAGACTGGTGATCCCTGTTCTTTCAATCTCTCTCTGGCACATTTCATCCAGGAAACCCCGTCCTTTGCTCTGAAGGTTTCTCAATCTGTCAAGCTCTTCAGAAACCCCTTCTTTAATGATATTTCCTTTCGCAATACTTACCGGAAGCTCTTCATTAAGGTGATTCTGCAAAAATTTAATCAGTTCTTCAAGATCAAATAAAGGATCTAACCAAGCCAGCACATCTGCATAAGGGTGCAATAACGCCTTGATTTTATGAATATTAATTAAACTTTGGCGTAAATATCCCAGTTCTTTAGGTGAAATTTTCTCTGCAGCCAGTTTTCCCATCAATCTGTCAAGATCAGAAATGGATTTTAAAAGCTGGCAGATTTCATATTTAAGAGCATCATTTTCGTTTAAAAAGTCAATCAGGGAAAGTCTTCTCATAATCTCGTCCACAGATTTTAAAGGAAGAATGATTCTCCTTCTCAATAATCTTCCTCCCATTGGAGTAGAAGTCTTATCAATGATATCCAGCAGAGATTTCCCTTGTGGATTGCTTGGATAAACGATTTCAAGATTTCTCAGGGTGAAATTATCCATCATCAGATAATCTTCCTGCGGAATGATCTGCAATTTGGTAATATGGGCAAGCAGATTATGATGGGTATCTTCTACCAGATACGCAAAAATAGCTCCTGCAGCTGTAATCGCCAAGGGAAGATTTTCCACACCAAAACCTTTTAAAGAATTGGTTTTAAAGTGATTGGTCAGTTTTTCGTAGGCAAAATTATACTGGAAAGCCCAGTCTTCAAGCTTAAAGGCATTTTTATTTTTGATCTGTTCCGGAATCTGTGTGCTTCTCTGGAAAATAATCTCACTCGGATCAAAGGTATTGATAATATGCAGAAGCTTTTCCAGGTTTCCTTCACTTACCAGAAACTCTCCTGTAGAAATATCCACTAAAGCAATCCCATACTTCTCTTTTTCTTTGTGTAATGATAGAAGGAAGTTGTTCTTTTTAGAATTCAAAACCTGATCATTGAAAGTAACTCCCGGAGTAACCAGCTCAGTGACACCACGTTTCACAATTCCTTTCACCATCTTAGGATCCTCCAGCTGATCGCAGATGGCTACCCTCATTCCTGCTCTTACCAGCTTGGGAAGATAAGAATCTATGGAATGATGTGGAAATCCTGCAAGTTCTACACTGCCTTCTCCATTATTTCTTTTGGTAAGAACAATACCCAGAATCTGGGATGTTTTCACGGCATCCTGCCCAAAAGTTTCATAAAAGTCTCCCACTCTGAAAAGTAAAAGCGCATCCGGATATTTACCCTTGATGGTATTATACTGAGTCATTAGCGGAGTTTCCTTCTTCGTTTTTGCCATAGTAAAAAATGAACCCCAAATTTAAAAAAATAAATTCAGGGTGAGGGAATTGTTTGCAGGTTAATCTTCCCGGCTTTTCTTTATCAGTAATTAATTGTATTTTTCACCCATCAAATCACATTATTTATGGAATTTCCTGTCTTAGAGACTGAAAGGCTTATTTTACGCCAGCTAACTTTTAATGATACCCAGGACCTGTTTGAATATTTTTCTCTGGATGAAGTTATGGAATATTATGATCTGGAAACCTTCAAAACAGAAGAAGACTCAATACATATTATCAGGCATTTTAACAGTGAATTCGAGCAAGGAAAGGGTTTAAGATGGGCTCTGGAGCTGAAATCCAATGGAAAAGTTATCGGAACCTGCGGCTATCACAACTGGCACAAAGAGCATTTCCGCGCTGAAATTGGTTATGAACTTAATCCCAAATTCTGGCAGCAATCCTATATGAAAGAAGCCATTCTTCCCATTTTAACCTATGGATTTGAAGCCCTGCGGCTTCACCGTGTAGATGCTTTCATAGACCCTTCCAATATTTCTTCCGAAAGGCTGCTGTCTTCTTTAAATTTCAGCAAAGAAGGAACGTTGAAAGATTATTTTTTTGAAAAAGGAAAATTCGTGGATGCAACGATCTTCGGGCTTATTAATAAATAGGCGTGAAGTTTGAAGATGGGTGATGGAAGTTTATATTGGTCGTTTAACTACTGATCACCTTTAAATAAAAGGTAATCTGTTGATAATAGGCCGTAAACAATCTTCCAGCTTCCAGCCTCCTTCTTCCTTCCTTTATTTTCCTGCTTTCATATGTTTTTCCAAAGCCTCTGAACTTTTCCTATAGGCCCATTTCTGTTTGTAATTTACCCATTTGGCTTTGAAAAGTTTTCGCATCAGCTTATCCGTATACCTCATAATAAAGACATGGTACAGCATACTGGCAAAAACATTGGGTTTATTGGGAAGCGCTCTTAGTGAAAGAGAAAAGCCAGGCTCCAGATATCTGTTGAAATGCCAGAATGCACCTGGAATAAAGAGGGCGTCGCCATGCTCCATGAAAATTTCGTATCCCCTGGCATATTTCAGTGCCGGAAACTTTTCGTAATCCGGATTTTCATAATCGATCTCGTAAACGGTGTGTACAGACAAAGGCACTTTATATAAAAACGAAGACTGTTTCTGGTCAAATAATAAAATTCGTTTCTTTCCTTCGAAATGAATATGCATAAAATCACCAAGATCCACATCATAATGCATTAAAACATGTGCCTCACTTCCCCCGAAAAATAATGTAGGAAGCCTTTTAAAGAACTTTATTCCAAGATCAGGATAAGTGAAGTTTTTAAGCAGCTCAGGAAGCCTGTCCGTAATGATATAAAAGAAAATTCGCAGATCTGAAGGTTTGCTTTTGATGGTATCAATATAGTCCTTCATTTTCATACGAGTAACCGGAGCATCGGAACTTTTGGAAGCATCAGCCGGTTTGTTGTCATACAACGGAACTTCCTGATCTCCTGCCTTTTCTTTGATATAGGCAAGATTCCATTTATCAAAAGCGTCCCATCGGCTGGCAAAATTCTTAATCAAAAGAGGTTTCTGCTTTTTAAAATAATTTTTCTGAAAATCTTCTTTACTGATATCATTTACAATATCTACGTTTTCGAGGATCATGTATTTTGTATTTAATGCGAAATAAAAATAGTGTTTTTTTAAAACCTGAGAAAATAAGATTAAAAGAGCCGGAAGCTGGGGGAACGATGCCGGGAGTTAAGATTTGCCTGCAAACGCCTGTAGATCAATCCATAAAATCTTTTTACAGAAAACTTAGACATCATCTGCTTCAATAGCTTCAGACTTCCATACTTTATTAGCAAAGCTCAGATGAAAAATTTATATTTGTGGTAATAAGTGAATTTATGAGAGTCTACAATACCAAACATTTCATTAAAATCCTTTTCAGTTTACACAAAAGTGATACCTTAAAAATTCTTTTCCCGAGTATGATTCTTGTGGGATTGTACTCCTGGGGAATTCAGTATCTGGAAGTCGAATATCTGCACCTTACAACAAAATCAGGGGTAAGTAATGTAGGGATGATTCATTCTCTGCTGGGCTTTGTTCTTTCGCTTTTATTGGTTTTCAGGACCAATACCGCTTATGACAGATGGTGGGAAGGACGAAAACTTTGGGGAAAACTGGTCAACGATACCAGAAACTTTGCCATAAAAATCAATACAATTCTTGGTGACAACCGTCAGGATATGGAGCAGATTTCCAGATATTTAAAATTCTTCCCCCACTTTTTGGCCAAACATCTTTCCAAAGAGTCTACAAGGCTCGCTTTGGATGAAGATTTTTCTGAAATTGAACGTTCTTTAAAAAACCATGGTCCAAGCGAAATAATTATCCTGTTAAGCCATAAACTGAATCAATTAAAAAAAGAAGGGAAAATTTCTGAAGTGGAAATGCTGTACTTAGATACCCAGCTTTCAGGCTTTCTGGATGTTTGTGGAGGCTGTGAAAGAATCAAAAACACTCCGATTCCTTATTCTTATTCTTCTTTCATCAAGAAATTCATTATTCTGTATGTTTTTGCGCTGCCCATTGCTTACGTTATTACGATTGGGCTTTTTATGATTCCGCTTACTGTTTTTGTCTATTATGTTTTGATGAGTCTTGAGCTTATTGCAGAAGAAATTGAAGACCCTTTCAACAATGATGAAAATGATATTCCAATGGAGGCCTTAGCTCAGAATATTGAGAAGAATGTTCATCAGATTACGAGCAGAAACTAAAACCTTGTCTAAATGTTTTTGTCTATATTTTGAACCCAAAAAACTATTTACTACTTTTGAATTAAGATAACGGAAAATGTCTTAATACTTATAAAAATAGCAAAGACAAACATCAGCAAAAAGAAAAAAAAATAATCTCACAAATAATATACAATTGGTACAGAAACTAAAACTGGAAGAACTGAACAGAATAGATGTAGAAACATTTAAGAAGGCTGAAAAAATTCCGTTGGTCATCATTTTAGATAATATCAGAAGCATGCACAATGTGGGGGCAGCCTTCAGAACGGCAGACGCTTTTTTAGTTGAAAAAATAATCCTTTGCGGAATTACACCACAGCCACCCCACCGTGAAATTCATAAAGCGGCATTGGGAGCAACGGAAAGCGTAGACTGGTCTCATGAAACTGAAACCAATACAGCCATTGCTGATCTGAAAAGCAACGGGTACGAAATCATCGGGATTGAGCAGACTACCGGCAGCCAGCTTATTACGGATTTTGCCATTGAGCGGTCAAAAAAATATGCTTTGATTTTAGGAAACGAAGTAGAGGGAATCAGTGATGAGGTGCTTCCAAATATTGATGTATTTTTAGAAATTCCACAGCTTGGAACAAAACATTCTCTTAATGTAAGTGTGTGCGCCGGAATTGTGATGTGGGAATTTGCAAAAGCATTAAAATAAAAAAACTGCATATGTCCTTAGTAGACAGTGCAGTTTGAAATAAATCTAATAAAAAGTAAAAATGAAAGGCGACAAAGGTACTTTATTTTTTTTTACAAACAAATTTTGACGGCATTTTTTTTGTTTCATCTTAAAAAAAGTCGGGTTTTCAGAAAAAGTTTCGTTTAATTTTTTATAAATTAGCACAATGTTTATCAAGGACTATATCTCAAAAGACTTTCCATGTTTTAGCCTTTCTGACTCCATAGAGTCGGCCAGAAACATATTGGAAGATTTCGGATATTCCCATGTTTTCATCAAAAAATCTCATCACTTCTACGGAGCTATTGCAATGGACTTTCTGTATGAGGAAGATGGCGGAACACTGAAGGATCTGGAGCACCAGATTGAACGGTTTGCGATTCTGGAGGACAACAATGTTATGGACAGCATCCGTCTGTTTTATACTTTCAGCTCCAATGTGATTCCTGTGATTAATAAAAATGAAAAATATCTGGGGTATATTACCTGTGAAGATGTTTTTCAGGACCTTTCCCGTTATCCTTTGTTTTCAGAAACAGGAGCTATTCTTACCGTAGAAACTCCGGCCAGAAAATATTCAATGACGGAAATTACCAATATTGTAGAAAGCAACAACTCAAAGTTTTACGGAGGGTTTATCAGCTTTATGTCTGAGGAGGTAGTTCAGGTCACAATAAAGATCAGTAATGAAAATCTGGCCTCGATAGATGCTACATTTGACCGGTACGATTACAGAATTGTTGAAAAATATTATTCTGATGAGAAATCCGATCTGTTTAAAGACCGTTATGGTTTTTTACAAAAATTCATAGAAATATAACATGAAGGCAGCCATATATTCTCAGAAAAAAGATCTTGATACTTTTTTATATTTAAGTAAGTTTATCTCTGAACTTGAAGCAAGAGATGTAAAATCTGTTCTGTATGATGAAATGGCTGAAGCACTTCAGTTTTCAAAAATATTCGAAACTTTCAATTCTAAGCAGGATCTTCTGGATAAAAAAGTGGATCTTTTCTTCACTTTCGGTGGAGACGGAACGATTGTAAATTCTTTAACCTTCATTGAGGATCTTGAAATTCCGGTGGTAGGAGTAAATACAGGAAGACTTGGATTTTTGGCCTTTTTCACAAAAGAAGAAGCTTTTAAAGAACTGGATTCCATTCTAAAAGGCGATGTAAAAACAAGCCGCCGTGCTGTAATTGAAGTGGTTTCGCCCAAACTGGAAGGAGCTTTCCCTTATGCGCTAAACGATGTTACTGTTTCCAGAAAAGAAACAACATCAATGATTACAGTAGATTCTTATATCAATGATGAGTTTCTGAATGTATTCTGGGGTGACGGTGTGATTATTTCAACCCCTACAGGTTCTACTGCTTACTCTCTGAGCTGCGGAGGACCAATCATTTCTCCCAATAACGAAAATTTTGTCATTACTCCCATCGCTCCACACAATCTGAATGTGAGACCTTTAGTAGTAAATGATAAAGTAGAAATAAAATTCAGGGTGGAAAGCCGTGTACCACAATACTCTCTTTCTTTAGACTCCCGGCTGATACACATAGAAACCGACAAGGAAATCATCATTAAAAAGGCAAAATTCCAGCTTCTTCTGGTGCAGCCCAACAGTTTGAGTTTCTATGAAACCATCCGTCAGAAGCTTCTTTGGGGCCGAGATAAAAGAAACTAGTAATTTCTTAAAAATGATTACCTTTACACGAAATTAAAACACCTAATAAATTTATAATAAAAAGTAAAACATGAGCAGAATTTTTCCGGCAGGAGTTGCCACAGGTCAGTTAGTTACTGATATCTTTCAGTATGCTAAAGAAAACAAATTTGCATTACCTGCAGTAAACGTAATTGGATCCAGCAACGTAAATGCTACAATGGAAACTGCAGCAAAATTAAACGCTCCTGTCATTATTCAGTTTTCAAATGGAGGAGCTGCTTTTAATGCAGGGAAAGGATTAAACAATGACGGGCAAAAGTCTGCAATCTTAGGAGCAATTGCCGGTGCAAAGCATATTCACACTCTGGCTGAAGCTTACGGAGCAACGGTAATTCTACACACAGACCACTGTGCAAAGAAATTACTTCCCTGGATTGACGGATTGATGGATGCTAACGAAGAATTCTTCAAGCAGACAGGAAAATCTCTTTACTCTTCTCACATGTTAGACCTTTCTGAAGAATCTTTAGAAGAAAATCTTGAGATTTCAGCTCAGTATTTCGAGAGAATGGCTAAGCTTCAGATGACTCTTGAAGTAGAAATCGGGGTTACAGGAGGGGAAGAAGATGGTGTTGACAACTCAGACGTTGATAATTCTAAATTATATACCCAGCCTGAAGACGTAGCTTATACTTATGAAAAATTAAAAGCTATTTCTGATAACTTCACAATTGCTGCTGCCTTCGGTAACGTACACGGAGTTTACAAGCCTGGTAACGTAGTTCTTACCCCAAAAATCCTTGACAATTCTCAGAAATATGTTCAGGAAAAATTCGGAACATCTGCTAAACCTATCAACTTCGTATTCCACGGAGGCTCAGGATCTACTTTAGAAGAGATCAGAGAAGCTATCGACTATGGAGTAATCAAAATGAATATCGACACCGACCTTCAGTTTGCTTACACAGAAGGGGTAAGAGATTATATGGTTAACAATATTGAATATTTAAGAGCTCAAATCGGAAACCCTGAAGGAGAAGAAAAACCTAACAAGAAATTCTACGACCCAAGAGTTTGGGTAAGAAAAGGTGAAGAAACATTCTCTACAAGATTGGTGAAAGCATTTGAAGATTTAAATAACGTAAATACTTTAAAATAAGAACTGTAAATTTGTATCAATGTAAAAAGTATTCATAGAAATACATTTACATTGGTGCATTTTACATTTATACATTAATACAAACAAAAATGGCATTCGACTGGTTTAAAAGAAAAGCAAAAAACATTACCACTTCTACTGATGAGAAAAAGGACGTTCCCAAAGGGCTTTGGCATCAAACTCCATCCGGAAAAGTAGTGGAACATGATGAACTAAAGAGGAATAACTATGTTTCTCCTGAAGATGGATTTCATGTGAGAATAGGAAGTGCAGAATTTTTTGACATCCTTTTTGACGGTGGTAAATTTACCGAACTGGATGCCAATGTTGAAAGTATTGATATCTTAAACTTCAAAGATACAAAGCCTTACAAAGACCGTTTGAAAGAAGTAAAAGCTAAAACTAAGCTTACAGATTCTATCAGAAATGCTGTAGGAACCGTAAAAGGAACTGAAATGGTAGTTTCTTGTATGGATTTTGCGTTCATCGGTGGATCTTTGGGTTCTGTAATGGGAGAAAAGATCAGACGAGCGGTAGACTACTGTATCAAGCATAAACTTCCGTATATGATTATCTGTCAGTCCGGAGGAGCAAGAATGCAGGAAGCCACTTACTCGTTGATGCAGCTGGCAAAAGTTCAGGCTAAATTGGCTCAGCTTTCTGAAGCTGGACTTTTATACATCGCTTACCTTTGTGATCCTACATTCGGAGGAATTACAGCTTCTTTCGCAATGACTGCCGATATCATTATGGCAGAGCCGGGAGCACTGATCGGTTTCGCAGGACCAAGAGTCATCCGTGAAACAATCGGTAGAGATTTACCGGAAGGATTCCAGACATCAGAATTCTTACAGGAAAAAGGATTTGTAGATTTCATCGTAAAAAGAACTGAAATTCAGGATACTGTTGCCAAAACAGTCAATTTATTAGCTGTAAAAGCATAGTATCTGTAACAAAAACAATACAATCTCTCTCTAATTAGGGAGAGATTTTTATTTATGAGGACTTTTAAGATATTTTTCAATACCATCAGAAGTATGAGTTTTAAAAAGATTATCCGTCTTTTATCACTTGTCCTTCCCCATCCTCTTTTCGCTTTACTCAGTTTTTATGCCACGGTAAAGGCATTTACCATTGCACAGAAAAAATTTCCTGAAACAGCCTCCAATAACGGAATTGGAAATGCTTTCAGACACGCGCTTTGGTGCTGCTTTATTATGATGTACTGCTGTAAAATTTCTTCTCCCAAAAAAGCGCTTGATTTCTGCAAAAGAATAACGGATATGCATGAAGACCTTTTTCCGAACGAGCCTTTGGAAACCAAAATGGATCTCCATAACAACAAAATCGGAATGGATTATTTTATGGAAATTCTCCCCGGAATTCACCGCCAGTTTTTTGAAAAGAGTTTCTTTGTTAATGCATTAATCAAAAAAATGGATGACGCAAAGGTTCTGAAAAATCTTGATGATGATTTTGAAGGGCATCTTGTTTATCTGGAAGAGCAATTCTTTTATTTTAAACGCTAAAGATCGCAAGGAAAATACATAAGATTACTGTATATTTTCGATCGCTAGGGCATTTCATTCAGCAATATTTCTTAAATCAAAGCCTTTGCTTAGTGCTAACGCCTTTGCGAACGAAAAAAGCTTCACTATTAGAATCCTTGCGGACTCTGCGTTATAAACTCTAAAATCAGAAGTTATCATTACTTTTCCTTCACATCAGATAAACAAAAGACTTTAGTTATTTTTGTGGTTTAAAGTATTTTTGATAAGTTTAAACAATTAAATCAATCAGATGGTTCTCAGCAGAATTTGGTCGGCTTTCATTATCATTGCCATTGCCATTGCCAGTATAAAATACGTATCGTCAGGTCACTACAAAACCATCTTCAATGATATGGTCGTAGGAAAAGGAGGTGATACAGTGAAGATTGCATCCCAGCGTATGAACAGCCTCTCTCCTCTTGTAAGAGACAGCCTGATGAAAAAGAATGATTTCGCAGACAGCAGAATTCACTATAAAACAGATTCTTTAAAACAGAATGTAAATGTTTATCGCATTCAGGAAGCTGACGGAGTCATCGGAACCTCTGAAACTGCGGTGAAGATCTGTCTTGGTCTTATCGGAATCATGACCCTTTTTATGGGATTCATGAGTATTGCTGAAAAAGCAGGAGGTATTAACCTTCTAAGCCGTCTGATTCAGCCCTTTTTCTCCAAATTATTTCCCGATATTCCTAAGAATCACCCTGCTTTCGGGCATATGCTGATGAATTTCAGCGCTAACCTTCTGGGACTGGATAATGCTGCTACTCCTTTTGGACTTAAGGCAATGGAAAGTCTCCAGACCTTAAATCCCAATAAAGATACCGCCAGCAATTCACAGATTATGTTCCTGTGTCTTCATGCCGGAGGAATGACGTTAATCCCGGTCTCTATTATTGCCATCAGAGCCTCTATGGGATCAAAGACCCCTACAGATATTTTCCTGCCCTGTATGATTGCCACTTTTGCCGCTACACTGGCTGCAATGATCATCGTTTCTTTGTATCAGAAAATCAATCTTCTTCGTCCGGTAGTAATCGCTTATTTAGGGGGAATTTCAGCCATTATTGCTTTATTGGTATTGTATCTGGTACAATTGAGTAAAGATGAATTGGATGACTTCAGTAAAGTATTAAGCAATGGTTTAATTCTGTTTATCTTCCTTGCGATTGTATTGGGAGCTGTTTATAAAAAGATCAACGTTTTTGATGCTTTTATTGAGGGTGCAAAAGAAGGTTTCACCACCTGTGTTAAGATTATTCCTTATCTGGTTGGAATGCTGATCGCAATTTCGTTATTAAGAACTTCCGGTGTATTCGATGTAATCATTGACGGTATGAAATGGGTGGCCAACGTTGCCAATATGGACCCGAGATTTGTGGACGGACTTCCGACAGCCCTAATCAAGCCTTTATCTGGTTCAGGAGCCAGAGGAATGATGGTGGATACGATGTCAACATTTGGGGCAGATAGTTTCCAGGGAAAACTGGCAGCGGTACTTCAGGGAAGTTCAGATACGACATTTTACGTAATTGCAGTATACTTTGGTGCCGTAGCCGTTAAGAATACAAGATACACGGTAATTGCTATGCTTCTGGCCGATTTAGTCGGTGTTATCACTGCAATTGCATTAGCTTATTTATTCTTTGCTTAATGAAAAGATGCTGTTGAACAATGCTATTAACTTTAAACATTAAACTCAAAACCTTACACCCATTATGATCACAGATAAAGAATTTACCCTAAGACTCATCCGCCAATTAACTCAGGCATTGGAAAAACTTATTCTGGATAAACCTGAAGAAAGTTTAATGCAGAAAGAGCTGGATTTTGATACGTTGATGAGAGATATTTTCAAGATGAGTTTTACAGAGGTTTCTTCTAAAACCAAGGAAGAAATGATTGCCATCGTTAATGAAAGACAGGAAAGAGATCACAAAGATTATTATGAAATGTTGGGAAATCTTTTCTATTTCAACAGCAAACATGAAAATAACAAAGATTTTCAGGATAAAGCAAAGACATTCTATGAGCTATATCTTCAGACCAGTGGAATCTTTGCACTCCCAATTATCAACAGAATAAATGAATTAAAAAAAGCACTTGAATAAAGTGCTTTTGTATTTTTAGAATGTAATTTTATAAGTTCCGGTGGAAGAAGTATTGGCTTTCTCTGCCTTTACATACTTTTTAACCCAGGCAACAGATGTAGATGATACACAAGGATCTGAAATCCCTCCGGCTCTTCTTGCGGAAACAACATTTCCTGCTTTATCTACAGTATAAGCAATGGTAATTGATCCGCTTGCCGTGCAGCTGTGAGAAGGCTGTGCTCCTCCTCTTCCCATTGTTCCGGGAATATAGCCTACCAGTTTTCTATCGATTCCTACTTTACTGTCTCCGTTTCCGTCACCACCTAAAGGATCTCCTGCATTTCCAATTCCTTCACCTGTCCCCTGGCTTCCTGCTTTGGTTCCTCTTCCTTTGATCAGGTTTCCGATAGCAGCATTTCCTTTTCCGTCTCCATTCCCTGTTTTTGAGTTTGCCGCAGCTGCTCCTGATTTTTTGGTATTTTTTGAAGCACTCGTGCTGGTGGCCTCTTTTTTCTCAGCTTTTTTAGATTCCTCTTTTTTAGGAACAGCAGCTTTTGAATTATTTCCTGTAATGACCTTCTCTTTAACCTCAGTTTTCTTTGGTTCCGGAGTAGGAGCTGGTTCTGGTTTTATAACTGTTTTTGTTTCCGAAACCGGAGTTTCTGCAGGCACTGGTGTTACTTCTTCTGTTGCAGCAGCAAGACTTCCAGGCTGTTCAGCGGGCTCTTCAATCCCCTTTCCATTTCTGTTGTCTCCGAAGTTGACCAGCATGGTAGTAACCACTTCAGGATCTTTGTCCAGTTCAGGTTTTAATTTATACAAAAAAACAAAAAGCAGAATAGCAGCCCAGATAAGAATAGAAAGCAGTGCGCTCTTTACTCTATCTTTATTTTCTTCGTTTCTGTCTGCTGTATAGCTTTTCATCTTAAAACGTAATTGTTTCCGGAAATCCGGATCTGTTATTTATCTTTAACGGTTGCAATGGCAATGTTAAATTTATACTTCTCAGCAATTTCCATTACAAAAACTACATCTTTATGTAATGTATTTTCGTCTGCTCTTATCGTGAATGATTTATTGGTCTGGCTGGCCAATTTATCTACAATAATCCTCTCCAGTTCTCCTTTATTTACAGGATTGTCATCCACAAAGAATGAACCATCCGGTTTGATACTTACTGTCACAGGATTCGGAATATTATCATCAACGGCTCCGGCTTTCGGCAGATTCACATCAATAGCGCTTTGATTGGCTGCTGAAGAGGTGATCATAAAGAAAATCAGCATCAACAGGATAACGTCTGTCATCGCTGCTAAACTGAATTCCGGATTTGCTTTATTTCTTCTTTGAATTTTCATCGTAAGAAAATTTATAAAGGTTTGTTGATAAGGTCTAAAAATTCTCCTGACATATTCTGAGCTTTAAGGACAAATTTATCAATCCTTGTCAATAGAATATTATAGCAGAAGTTAGCCGGAATTGCCACAGCAAGACCTACAGCGGTCTGCCCCAAAGCAGTATAGATACCTTCAGAAAGTGTTTTCGGAGAGAAAGATCCTGTGGCATGGGAAAGATTAAAGAAGGCAATAATCATCCCGATTACCGTACCTAAAAGGCCCAACATGGGTGCTATACTTGGCACTACAGCCAAAAGGTTCAGATTTTTTTCCATATTGGCAACCTCTACCTGTGCCTGCGATTCCATAGCACTTACAATATCAGAAACAGGACGTCCTAATCTTGAAATTCCTTTTTCTAAAATTCTTCCTTCAGGAGAGTTCTGGGTTTTGCAGTAATCTGCTGCTGCCTCTATTTTCCCAGCCTTGATGAAGTCTTCGATATTGTTCATGAAGTTGGAATCTGTTTTTGATGTCAGCCTTTTGATAAAGAAAAATCTTTCAAAAAACAGATATAGAGAAAACACTCCCAATAGCAACACAGTGACCATCACTATTTTAGCAAAAGCTCCTCCGTGGAACATAATCTTCCAGAATGAGAACTCTAAGTTGTCCGCAGCAACTGCAGGAGTAGCGATTTGTGCAAATAAAATCTGAGAAAGTTCCGTTAACAGCATTAAATGTAAATTTTATTAAATTTCAACGACAAATGTAGGAGAATAATATGAATTGAACTCTTAAAAATTGCTTAAAAACAACTTAAATTTTGTTACAATTTTACAAACAGCAAATTTCTTTCCAAAATTATTTGAAAAGAAATCCGGTAATAAGAATGAAGATATCGGCTAATCTTCGTCTACCTCAATATCATCCTGCTTAAATTCGCATTTTAATCTAAAAGGAATCGGTGTATCTGATCCGGTATAGAAATCATCAATGGTTCCTTTCCAGATCACCTGAAGCTCCCCTTCTTCATTTTTTTCAAAAAGAAGCTCATTGTCATAGATATAGGCATCTTCGTCATCGAAAAGGTCTACTTCTGTATAAGTTTCTTCTTCAGAATCATTGATTTTGATAGTTTTTCCTTCTATTTCCGGCGACTCGATAGGGAAATCGAAAATTTCAAGTGAAAGCTGCGGAAAGTTGTATTGTAATGAATCATCCTCTACGTGATCCAAGCTGTCATCCGTAATCACTTCAACCTCTAAAAGGTGTTGTTGGTTGCTGTAAACTGCCTTACAATAAGTATTTCTGATATTGTATTTTAGCGTTTCGTCCGGATGGTAAATTTTTAAAATCCCTTTCATTTTTTCTTAAAAAAGAACTGTAATAATATGATTGCTAAATGTTTTAGACAAAGATAAAAAATTGATTCAAAGTTGAAAGGATTTTGAAAATAATTTTTTAAAATCAATGCAAACAATAAGTCTGAATCTCCCAATAATACTTACTTTTGCTTTCATAAAGATTCTGAAAATGAAAAACATTGTATCAAAAAGTATTCTGGGATTAGGACTGATGATTGGTCTTGCATCCTGCAAAAAATCGGATTCTCCCCTTACAAAAGTAACGCCCAGCAACCTGGATTCTATTGCTTCCAATTATTACGAGCAGTACCTGAAGCTATACCCGTTAGATGCTACAGCACAGGGAGATACAAGATATAATGACCAGCTTCCTATCAATATTGATAAAGATTTTATCTCAGGAGAAATAGCATTCTACAATTCTGTGCAAAAACAGCTGGAACATGTAGATTATAAATCCCTTTCTGATGAAGATAAGGTAGTGTATGATGTTTTGGATTATACTTTAAAAGATAAAACTGAGGCCTATGCCTACCATCCGGAATATATTCCTTTTACTCAATTTGGAGGACTTCCGCTTACTTTTCCTCTGTATGGGAGCGGACAGGGCAATCAACCTTTTAAAACAGAAAAAGACTACAGCGACTGGCTGAAAAGAATGGAAAAATTCCCGGAATGGATGAATGCCGCGGCAGACAATTTCCGCGAAGGAATCAACAATAAGATTGTACTTCCTAAAAAACTGGTTGTCAAGATGATTCCTCAGATGAAAGCAGAGGAAATCACCACTTCTGACATAGAAAAGAATATTTTCTATGGTCCGATAAGAAATTTTCCGAAAAGCTTCTCTCAGGCTCAGAAAGAAAAATTCTCGGCACTTTATAAAGAGGCTATTACCAAAAAAATTATTCCGGCTTATACTAAAATGGGAACATTTTTAGAAAAAGAATACCTTCCGAAAGCAAGAGATACAGACGGATACAACAGTCTTCCAAACGGAAACGAGATCTACAACTATTATGTAAAAAGCTGGACAACCACTAAGAAATCTCCTGAAGAAATTAATAAAATCGGACTTCAGCAAGTAGCTATGCTTCGTGCAGAAATGGAAAAAGTAAAGCAGCAGGTAGGTTTTACAGGAACTCTTGAAGATTTTATCACTTTTGTTAAAACGGATCCAAAGGCAATGCCTTATAAAACGTCTAAAGAGGTTTTAAATGCATTTAACGGGATCTTAACTAAAATCACTCCGAAGCTGAAAACCATGTTTAATGTAACACCTAAAACAAAGTTTGAGATCAGACAGACGGAGAAATTCAGAGAAGCAAGTGCCAGTGCAGAATATATGCCGGGAACTCCGGATGGTAAAAGAGCTGGAATATTTTATGTCCCGTTACCGGACCCTGCCAAATTTAATGTTACTTCAGGAATGGAGTCTCTTTTCCTTCACGAAGCCATTCCGGGGCATCACTATCAGATGTCTCTTCAACAGGAAAATACTAAACTCCCTAAATTCATGAGATTCGGATGGTTCGGAGCGTACGGCGAAGGATGGGCTCATTATTGTGAGACTTTAGGCCCTGAGTTTGGTTTATATACAGATCCTTATCAGAAAATGGGTTACCTGAGCGATCAGATGCTGAGAGCGGTAAGACTTGTAGTAGATACGGGACTTCATACCGGAAAAATGACAAGAGAAGAAGCGATCAGATATTTCTTAAGCAATATTTCTTATGATGAAGGGGCTGCCACTGCAGAAGTAGAAAGATATATGGCGATGCCGGGTCAGGCTTTAGGGTATAAGATAGGGTCTTTAAGAATCCGTGAGCTGAGAGAAAAATATCAGAAAGAACTTGGGAACAAATTCAATCTGGCAAGCTTCCACGATGAAGTGTTAAGCCAGGGGTGTCTTCCTCTGGATGTTCTGAACAGAAAAATGGAGCTTTGGGCTCAAAAACAAAAATAAATTTACACTAATAAGGGTACTTCGTTAATCGGTACCCTTTTATTTTGTTCTTCTAAATAAAGAAATTAATATGATCACAGAAAGCCTCAGATCTCTTTTTAACAGAGATTTAAGTAAATTAAAAACAGAGATAGAAGCCTATCAAAAAGAAGAAAATCTTTGGAAGATTGATAAAAACATTGCTAATTCTGCGGGTAATCTAACCCTTCACTTGGTGGGAAATATCAATCATTTTATAGGAGCACAGCTTGGAAACACCGGATATGTAAGGCATCGTGAGCTGGAATTTTCATTAAATGATGTTCCTAGAGCTGAACTTATTGAAAAACTTGAAGCCACCATAGCAATGATAGATTCCGTTCTGCCGCAATTGTCTGAAGAAGATCTTAAAAAAGAATATCCATTGGTTGTTTTTGAGAGAGCCATGACAACAGATTACTTTCTGATCCATCTGGTTGCTCATCTTGATTATCATTTGGGACAGATTAATTACCACAGAAGGTTATTGGACATTTAATCCATCAATTAACAACTAAAATAACGCAACGATCACAAAGTAATTGTTGCGTTTTCTTTTTCGTTCGCAAGGCCGTTTCACTCAGCTAAGAAAACATTGTCCTGGCCAAACGAAGTACCTCTTTGCGATATTTGCATTAAAATACAACGGGTTACTTCTCAAACATCATTTTCGTAATAAAATCCTTTTCTCCTTTTCCTCTTGCCGGAGAATATTCTCTTCCATAGAAAATGATCTGAAGGTGAAGCTTATTCCATACTTCTTCAGGGAATAATTTCTTGGCATCACGCTCCGTTTCCACCACATTTTTTCCGGAGGTAAGTTTCCACTGTGTCATCAGCCGATGAATGTGAGTATCTACAGGAAAAGCAGGAAATCCGAAACCCTGGCTCATCACTACTGATGCGGTCTTGTGCCCTACGCCCGGAAGCGCTTCCAATTCTTCATAAGTTTGCGGAACAATACCGTTATGTCTTTCCAGCAGAAGTTCTGCCATCCTTTTAAGGTTTTTGGCTTTGGTATTGGATAGTCCGATTTCTTTAATTAATTCCTTGATCTCAAATTCTTCAAGTTTAGCCATTCTTTGTGGCGTTCCTGCTACCGCAAAAAGATCTGGGGTCACCTGGTTAACTTTTTTATCTGTGGTCTGTGCGGAAAGTGCTACAGCTACCATTAATGTATAGGGATCGGTATGATCTAACGGAATAGGTGTGGTGGGATATAATTTATCCAGTTCTATCTGAACAAGCTCAGCTCTTTGTTTTTTTGTCATGTATGCCTTAAATTTGAACAAAATTAAATCATTATGCTGAAAGTTGGAGATAAATTACCTGAATTTGAAGGATTCAATCAAGACGGAGAAACGGTAACCTCATCAAAGTTAATAGGAAAAAAACTGGTGGTTTTCTTCTATCCGCAAGCGAATACACCAACCTGTACTGTGGAAGCCTGCAACCTGAGTGATAATTATTCCAGGCTTGAAAAAGCAGGATACCAATTACTGGGAGTAAGTGGCGACACTGTAAAGAAACAGAAGAACTTCCACAGTAAATTTGCATTTCCCTATGATCTTATTGCAGATGAAAACCGCAATATCATTGAGAAATTCGGGGTATGGCAGGAGAAAAAAACGTTTGGAAAAACGTATATGGGAATTGTAAGAACCACTTTTATTTTCGATGAAAATGGTATTTGTACAAGAGTGATTGAAAAAGTAACGTCAAAGACTGCTGCTGAGCAGATTCTGGAAGGATAACTTTTTTTTAAACACAGATATCACAAATATTTTCACAAATAACACAGATATATTATTGTGCTATTTGTGAAAATATTTTTTTATAGATTTATTATTCTGTTTCGTAATAATTTAAGTCTTCTGTTTCACCAGGAAGTGTAACGTGCTTTTTAAACCTTAATCCCAGCTTTTCAATGAGCTTTTGGGAAGAAACATTATCTTTTGAAATGATGGCGGATATTTTTGTTAATCCAAACTCATCCATTCCAATAGATTTAACCTTCTGAGCAGCTTCAAAAGCATATCCTTTACCTTCGAACTCTTCCAGTAGAGAATATCCTATATCCACAATATCCAGCCCTTCTCTTTCGAAGATTCCTACTGCCCCTACTTTTTTATTTCCCTCTTTAGTTACTAAAAGATAGTTTCCAAATCCAAGTCTTTCAATTTGGGGAGCAAATCTATTGAGGATATAATTTTCGGCGTCTTCCACAGAATTAACATTCCGGTTTCCGATATGTTGAATGAATTTGGGTGTGTTGTAAAGCTCAAAGACGAAATCTTTGTCTTCACTGGACATGGGACGAAGGATTAATCGCTCTGTCTCATAGGTATTATCTGCGTTTGGGTGTTTTTTGGGGTTCATCTTTCTTTGGTTCTTCCTTTTTTTCGATTTTTAAAAGTCTCGGGTTATTAGCGCATTTTTTATTGTAAAGCTCAATATAGGTTCCATTGTCTTTGACATTGCTTACAGCACCTGTAGATTTATTTACTGTAACTGTATAATGCGTTTTCTGGTATGGACATTCCTTTGAGGTGAGTTTTCCAAGGTCCAGATAGTAATTCGACTTGTCTTCATGATAATTACCTGCAAGGTCCTTAAACTCCTCATCTATCATATATCCGTCAGCAGCTAATACAACAGCTGCTTCCTGGGCATTATCAATTCTGTCTACAAACTTCTTCAGTCCTTCGACAGCCGTAACGTAATTTACTTTACCTCCTTCTGAATAAGCGATATAATAAAAGCTGTCTTCACTGGGAAAAAGATTAAATCCAGAGAATTGAGGAGTATAATTTACCTTACCCGAAATCTTTATTTCCTGACCTTTACCATAGCTGTTGTAGACCAACACCCATGAATCTACCCTGCTACCCGGGTTGATTTGCTGTAAAACAGCAGGAATGCTTGAAAACTTTTTCTTCTCCTGGGCAAATCCTAAGATTCCCAAAAGTAAAAATGTAAGAATTGTAAATCGGGTTGCGGTTTTAATCATAATTTAAAAATCAGCAGAAAATATAACAAAGATTACATGAACTTCTCGCCCTTCTTAAAGCTCTTCAAATCAAGAACATAATCTTTAATGAGCTGATCATTATCCCGGGGACAGATGAGAAGTGCCTTATCTGTGTCTACAACAATGTAGTTTTCAAGGCCATCAATGATAACAGCCTTATTATTATTCTTTAACCGGATGATATTCCCTTTTGAATTATAAGAAAGTAAATGTTTCAGTTTTACAGCGTTTCCGTCTTTATCTTTTTCCGTATTTTCATATACAGAGGTCCATGTCCCAAGATCACTCCATCCTAAATCTGAAGGAATTACATATACATTCTTGGCTTTTTCCAAAATTCCGTTATCAATGGAAATTTTCTGTACCTTCGGATAGATGGTTTCAATACAACTGTTTTCTTTTTCTGAGTTGTACTCACAAGCCATAAAATGCTGCATCATCTCAGGAAGATAAAGATTAAATGCGTGGTGAATGCTTTTTACATTCCAAACAAAAATCCCTGCATTCCAAAGGAAATCACCACTTTCCAAGAAGCTTTGGGCTATTTCAAGAATAGGTTTTTCAGTGAATGTTTTCACTTTAAAATATTCAGATCCCTTTTTTTCTACAAACTGAATATAGCCATAACCTGTATCAGGTCTTGTAGGAGTGATTCCTAATGTTACAAGATAATCATTTTTTGAAGCCACATCAAACGCAAGCTCTACTTTTTCCAGAAATGTATCCTCTTTAAGAATAAGATGATCAGCCGGCAATACAATCATGGTGGCATCCGGATTAATCTCAGCAATTTTGTTCGCCATATACAGATTACAAGCTGCTGTATTCTTCATAAGCGGCTCACCCACAATATTCTCTTCAGGAATCTCCGGAAGCTGCTGATGGGAAACATGAACATATTCTTTATTCGTAATCACGAATATCTGCTCTTTAGGAATTACCTTGCTGATTCGGTCATAGGTCTGCTGAATCATAGTACGCCCGGTTCCTAAAATATCCTGAAACTGTTTTGGAAATTTCTGCGTGCTCATAGGCCAGAACCGGCTTCCGATTCCTCCAGCCATGATAACACAATATCTATCTGATTTTGACATTCTTAGCTACATTTTTCTACCCTCGCTAAAGGCTTAAAAGAATACTTCCTTCCAGTAGCCAGGTTCCTACAAAGATAGTTTTTTTTAACCAGACCTTCTAATAAATACTTTTCGTTGCGATAGATAAAAAATTCGCCCTTTTTAAGTTCCTCGATAAATTGCAGAGTATCATCCTGCTTCTCAGTATGGAAATATCTTACCAGATCAGGGCTTGCCATAAAATTGGCTTTGGGTGATTTTGAAAACTTTATGATGATAGGCTTCAGCTCTTCATCATAAATTTCAAGACTTTCCAGAAGCATATTTCTGAAAGTTTCTTTCCATTCGTTGCCATGAGGCGAGATTCTTCTTCCATATTTTTCGAAAGCAATCAGATGTGCCAGCTCGTGAGTAAGCACAAAGAAAAAAAGCTGCGGAGTAAGAGTAGAATTTACCGTAATTTCATGAGAATTGTCCGGAAGCTTTCTGTAATCCCCAAGTTTTGAATTTCTGTTCCTTGTAACTTTTATATGTATATAGTAATCTGCAAACCAGATTCTTAAATATTTAAGTGTATTTTGAGGTAAGTATTTTTCTAATGATTGAATTGGCATTTTACAAACTTAATGGAATTCCTGCATAGAAATTCAATAGTTTAAGACTAAAAAGATAATTATATTTTGCCTGCGCTACTGATCCCCGTGCATTTGCATAATTATTTCTCGCCACGTTGACGTCATAGATAGTGGTTTTACCGGCAGCATAACTTTTATCTGCAAAATCAAGAGCCAGTTTAGAGCTTTTTTCAGCTTCCACTGCCGCCATATACGTTTCATAATTGGCATCAGCATCAAACTGAGCTTTCTGAACATTTTGTCTTACCGTCTGTTTCTGTTGCTCTAAGGTATTTTTGGCTATGCTTTCGTTGATTTTGGACTGCTCTACCTGAAGTTTTGTTTTCCCTTTATTGAAGATAGGAATATTAAGTGATACCCCTACATTTTGTCCGAACTGATCTTTATATTGTTCAAAAAAAGTTCCCTGCACAACACCCGGCATAGCATCAAACTGCCTGTTATAAAAAGTATTAAGACCAGCATTGGCTGTCAACGTAGGCCAGAATGCCGTTTTACTTACCTCAGTTTGCGCTTCTGCAGATCTTATCCGGCTTTCGGCCGCTTTGATCTGGGGTTGTATATCATACGCCGTTGCAAGCACTTCATCTACAGTATTAAGCTGTAAATCAAGTTTTTCCGGAACATTCACATCTTCAACATCAAAACCCTTATAATCTGACAGTTGTAATAGCTGAGCAATAGCAAACAAAGCGCGTCCAACATTTACTTCTGCTGTTTTAAGGTTTTGTTTTTCTCTTGCCAATGCCGCTTCAGCCTCTGCCAGAACCGTCTGCGCAGTTGTTCCAACCTGAGTTGTGATCTTAGCTCTGTCAAACTGTTTCTGAGCATTATCCACGGCACTCTGAGAAATTTTAACGATCTCTTTATTCAATAAGGTGTTCAGATATTGTTGAGCGATCTGAAGAGAGATATCATTTTTAATGGTTTCAATGTCATATTGACTTGCTTCTACATCAAACTGGGCTTTTCTTACATTTTTCTCTAATCTACCATTATTATAGAGCAGAATATCGGCTCCCAGACCAACATTGTTATTGAATCTATCGTTTCTAAAGCTTCCTGCTCCTAATGAGCCTTGCCCAAAACTTACTCCATTTGTAACACTAGCTGATACAGAAGGTAAATACTCTTTTTGGGCTGCTTTAAGATTATATTCCTGGTTTTGTTTGTTATACTGATTTTGGATAACCTGAAGATTATGCTCCACTGCATAGCTTACACATTCTTTTAAGGACCATTTCTTCTGAGCACTTAAACCCAGATAACCTAATCCAAAAACGATGATCCAAACTTTTTTCATATTGTATATGTTTATTTGTTTTTAATGGCCATATGGAATCGCATCATATTAAGCAATATTTGTATTTACAAATCAGAGCGATTTCATATTAAGATTTTTCAATATTAGACGAATTAAATATAAAAAAGTTACAGATTGAAAAATTATATTTTATTTTAAAAAAACTTTTGGGAATTTTGTACCATGACAAATGAACAATATCAGGAAGCTATCGATTGGCTTTTCGTACAGATGCCCAACTATCAGATAGATGGACAGAAAGCTTATAAACCTGGGCTTGACAACATAACAAAGCTTTGTGCTTTTTTTGGAAATCCTCAGGATAAAATAAAGTGTATTCACATTGGCGGCACCAATGGAAAGGGTTCTTCAAGCAATATGCTGGCATCGGTTCTTCAGGAAGCTGGTTATAAAACCGGATTGTACAATTCCCCACACCTTATAGACTTCACAGAGCGCATTAAAGTGAATGGAAGAAATTGTAATAAAGAATTTGTCTTTGATTTTATTCAAAAGCTGAAAACGATTCCGGAATATATCCGTCCCTCTTTCTTCGAATTTACAACCATCATGGCTTTTGAATATTTTTATCAGCAGCAGGTAGATTTTGCCATTATTGAAGTAGGATTGGGAGGAAGACTGGATTCTACCAATATTATTAAACCATTGATTTCGGCTATTACCAATGTACAGCTGGATCATCAGAATATTCTTGGAGATACCATCGAAGAAATTGCCACGGAGAAAGCTGGGATAATTAAAAGCAATATCCCAATTGTTTCCGGGGACGAGAACGAAGCCGTTAAAAATATCCTTCAGGAAAAAGCAACGAAAGAAAATGCTCCATTTGTAGATGCTACTCTTATTAATACAGATCTGGAATCTGATCTGAAAGGAAACTATCAGAAAAAGAACATCAGAGTTGTAATGGCCGCGGTAGAAGAATTAAGAAAACAGGAAATAGAGATTTCTGACGGAGCATTGGAAAAAGGACTTCTCCATGTGCATCAGAATACAGGATTTATTGGCCGTTGGTTTGAATTTTCACAACATCCGCTTACGATTTGTGATACGGGGCACAATCAGGCAGGTTTGGAGTATGTTTTTTCACAATTAAATTCAATTGAGAGGCACAAGCATGTCATTTTGGGATTTGTGAATGACAAAAAAATAGATGATGTAATGAAAATGCTTCCTGAAAATTCTGAGTTCTATTTTGCAAAACCGTCTGTCCACAGGGGAAGACACCCGGAAGATTATGAAAACATGCTTCAGGAGGCGAAAATTTTTTATAAAATTTTTGATTCCGTGCAGGAAGCGTATCTCGCTGCAAAAGAACAATGTACAAATGAAGAAATGATTTTTATTGGCGGAAGCAACTTTGTAGTGGGAGATTTTTTGGAAAAAAATTTGGAGATTAAAGAATAAGTCGTATATTTGCACCACTCTAAACAAGAGAACAAGTCTAGAGGGTTCTTAGCTCAGTTGGTTCAGAGCATCTGGTTTACACCCAGAGGGTCGGGGGTTCGAATCCCTCAGGACCCACAGAAAAGGAAACGAAACCTTTCAAAAAAATTCGGGTTCTTAGCTCAGTTGGTTCAGAGCATCTGGTTTACACCCAGAGGGTCGGGGGTTCGAATCCCTCAGGACCCACAGAAATCTCTCTTTTTTAAGGGAGATTTTTTTATTTTTATCCCTAAGCATTTAAAAGCGTCCTGCGCTTTCCTTATATTTATTTACCTTTGTCTGCATTTGAATTTCGCCTGACGTGAAGGAACTCCATCTCATATCATTCAATTATCCCTACCCTCCTTCTTATGGTGGGATCATTGATGTATTTTATAAGATTAAGGCCTTGTCTGATCTGGGAATAAAAATTCACCTTCACTGTTTTGTAGATCAAATCCCTCATAAGATTGATCCGGAGGTCAAAGCGATTACGGAAAATCTGTTTTTTTATCAAAAGAGAAAGAATCCACTCCTCTATTTTTCAGGAACACCTTTCGCTGCAGCTATCAGAGATTCTAAAGCCCTTCTTAAAAACCTGGAAAAGAATAAAGCTCCGATCTTGTTCGAGGGTTTACAGACAACGCATATTATCCGGTTTCTGAAAGAGAATAACCAAAAACTCTATCTTCGCCTTCACAACAACGAAGCTGAATATTATAAAGGCCTTTCCGGGTCAGAAAAAAATCTATTTAAAAAGATCATCTACACCATTGAATCTTTAAAATATACAGGATATCAGAAAAAGCTTTTAAAGAAATTCGAAGCCGTATTCTGCTTGTCTGAAAAAGAGTATCATGAAGTTGAATCCTATTCAAAGAATGCACATTTGATTCATATTTTCCACGGCAACCCATCCGTAAAGCAACTGGATAAAAAAGGAAGTTATTTTCTTTTTCACGGAGATCTCACCACTGCGGACAATAAAAGAGCATTGAATGAGACTATTGAGTTATTTAAAACGCTTCCCCAATATAAACTGGTTGTCGCCTCAGATCGGGCCAGTGAAGATATTAAAAGCAAGATTTCGGCAGTTGAGAATATCAGCCTCACTCCTATTGAAACTACAGAAAACCTTTATCGTCTTCTGGAAGCTGCTCATGCCAATATTTTGATTTCTTACCAGAATTCAGGAACAAAGGTGAAGCTTTTCAATACGCTTTACAACAGCCGTTTTGTAATTATTAATGGTAATATTACGGATGATCCTGTTTTAACAAATTTATGCCTGTATGGTACTGATATGAGGCAAATCCGCCAGCATATTATTACCTCAGCTGAAAAAGACTATCATGAAACGGAAAAAAGAAAGAATATTTTAGAAACAAGCCACTCTGATAAAGCTAAAGCCGAAGAAATAATAAAGCTGATTTTTAAAAATTAACCCTGTCCACAACTTTCTGAATATTAAATTCTTCAAGACAGGCCCAGTCGCCTCTGTAACATTCTTTATCTCCAAAAACGGAACATGGCCTGCAGCTCAGATCTTTCACCTGAACCGCATCTTCTTCGCTCTGTCCAAATCCTAAAAATCCGGCATAAGGGTGAGTTGCTCCCCAAATAGAAACACATCGCGTTCCTACAAGACTTGCAAGGTGCATATTGGCAGAATCCATGGAAATCATCAGTTCTAATCCGGCAATATAATTAAGTTCTTCTGTAAGATTTAATTTTCCGGCAAGGTTTTTTGTATTAGGAATCTCTTCTTCCCATTTTTCAAGGGTTTCGGTTTCTTTTTTACCTCCTCCAAAGAAGTACACCGTATGTTTCCGAGCCAGAATTCTTACCAGCTCATACGACTTCTCCAAAGGAAGCATTTTTCCCTTATGCTGGGCAAAAGGAGCGAACCCTATTCCTGATTTCTGCTCCGAAACCGGCCTTAATTGATGAGAAAGTTCAATACTGAATCCCATTTCACGAAAAACATCAGCGTAACGTTCTACCGTTTTTTTAAGCTGAACCTTTTCCAGATTCCATACATCCGTAAGATGTTCTTTTTCCTCTTTCCCTTTATCTATTTTGAAGACCTTAAGTCCTTTTCGTCTGTATATTCTGTCTAAAACCTTGGTTCGGATTACATCATGGAGGTTGGCAATACAATCAGGATTAAATTCACGGATCAGTTCATTACTCAGTTTTCTCAATCCAAAAAGACCTTTGTAATCATCCAGATCAATTCCCTTAAAAGTTACATTGGAAATTCCCGCAAACAGAGACTCAAAGTTTTTCCTGGAAACCATAATAATTTCCACACCGGGATTCTGCTCCAGAAATTCTCTGAAAACAGGTACTGTCATTGCAACATCTCCGAATGCGGAAAAACGATATGCTAAAATTCTGGTCACGATTATGATTTCAGCTGGTAAGCAACTGCATAAAACTTGATCTGCTTTGTCATCGCCATCAGCCCGTTAGCTCTGGAAGGTGAAAGAAATTCCTGTAGTCCTATTTCTCCGATAAAATCAAAATCAGAATCCAGGATTTCCTGAGTGGAATGTCCACTGTAAATACTCACTAATAGAGAAACGATACCTTTGGGTAAAATACCATCAGAATCTGCATTAAAGAAAAGTTTCCCTTCTTTAAATTCAGCATCAATCCAAACTTTGCTCTGGCAGCCTTTAATAAGATTTTCTTCTGTTTTCTTATCATCCGGTAAGCCTTTCAGTTCTTTTCCAAGATCAATGATGTACTCATACTTTTGCTCCCAATCGTCAAGAAAAGCGAATTCGTCTATTATTTCCTGCTGTTTTTCTTTAATGGTCATTTTAAATCAAATTTCTTTTGCAAAGATAACCAATTTTGTAAAAATTATTTACCGGATGCTTTTTCAAAAAGCTGCAAGATTTTTGTTTCTTCATTCTCCCAGCAAAAAACATCTGCTGCCTTATTTAATTCACTTTGATAATACTGTCTTCCCCTATGAAGAACAAGATTAATTGCTTTCTCAATGGTTTCAGGCTGATGATCCGGAATAATTTCTCCTACATTAAATTGATTTTTTATCCTTTGCATCTCCGGAAAATTAATCATCACAAGCGGTACTCTAGACTGTATGTAATCACAAACCTTATTGGGAAGCGAATAATAGTAGCTTACCCCGTTGTTTTCTTCAAGACTGAATCCCGCATCAGCAGTTTTGGTTATTTCCCTAAGATTTTCCGGTTTCAGCTTACCCAGGAAAAATACTTTATCCTGCAGTTTTTCCTGAATAACAAGTTCCTCATATTCTTTTTTCTTTGGTCCGTCACCTGCAATTTTCAGGACAGCATCTTTAATATGATGCATTGCCAAAATCATTTTTTCTATACCTCTGGATTGATTAATTGCTCCCTGATACAGAATAATTTTAGGCTTATTATCGGGAATTTCCGGTGCAGAAAGAATTTTTCTCGGAATATTTCTAACCACTACCGGATTCACATTGTATTGTTCATGAAACCATTCTGCGTAGCTTTCACTTTCTGTCATCATCAAATCCATGTGAGGAACGAGCTTTCTCTCTAGCACTCTCCAGAATTTTTGCGAAAATCTGTTCTGAACCGATGGCATTTCCGTGAAAATTTCATGGCTGTCAAAGACTAGCGGAATGTTCAGTTTTCTGGCAATGAGATAATTTGGCAGAAGTGCATCAATGTCATTGGCATGAAGGATCGTATCTTTGTCCGCTTTTTTCTTCAGCTCTTTATATAATTTCCAGTTGAATTCAAAATAAGCGGTCTTTAAACTTTTAGACTTTAAGCTGATCCTTGAAAAAGAGTAAGGACGCTCCATTTTTTCATTTCCTTCCCAGTCGTTACCGATCAGTTCTATAGAATATCCGTTGTCAAAAAGGGTTTTGCATACCTTCTCTATCCGTTGGTCAGTATACAGATTACTAAAAGCAGAAGTAATTATTTTTTTCCTCATCAATCTTTCTTATCTAGCATTAAATAATAGATTTGAATGAAACAAATAAGCCCGTTTGGTATGATAACCGGCCAAAGCATTCCATTAAAGATACCATAAATGACAAAACAAATACAGCCAATCATATTGACCACTCTTATTTTTCTTACATCTTTCAGTATGAAACTCAATACGATAAAAAGAGAAGCAGAATAGCCGATGTAATTAGTAATTTCAGTATTCATGGGGGGAAATTTAAGGAGAACAAACTTAATCATTTTCAATAAGATAATAAAATTTTTTCTGCCATAAAGTCATTAATTGTTTTTTGGTAAAATATTTGTAATTTAGATAATGAATAAAAGGTAATGCTGCCTTTGTTCTAATGAGATATATTATGGATTATAAGTTTTCACAAGGTTTGAGCCAGGTGTTCAAACAAAGCAAAAGCGAAGCTAAAAGGCTGAAAAGTGAATTTCTTAATACAGAACATCTACTTTTAGGTATTATAAAAACGGAAAACTCTGCAAAAGAAATCCTTCAAAACCTTAATGCGGATTTAACACAAATCAGAAGAAAAATTGAAACTTTAAATACAGCAAGTCTAAATCCTATTTCTGAAGAGGTTACCAATATTTCTTTCACCAAGATGGCAGATCATGCCATTAAACGTGCAGAGTTAGAATGCCGCCAATATAAAAGCAATGAAATTAATACCGTTCACCTGCTTTTAGGTATTCTTTATAAATATGAGGACCCTACTTCAAATATTCTGGGAGCTTATGACATCGACTACGAAGGAGTTTCAAGAGAATACCAGACTATGCTTAAAAATTCAGGCCAGTCTCCTCAGATGAGTGCTTATGACGATGATGATGAGAGAGAAGAATTTGAGCAAATGAGAAAGCCTACAGGAAATCTAGGTTCTGCAAAAAGTAAAACGCCTACTTTGGATAACTTTGGTAGAGACCTTACTTCTTTGGCCAGAGATGGAAAACTGGACCCGGTGATCGGGCGTGAAAAAGAAATTGAGAGAGTTTCTCAGATCTTATCGCGTAGAAAGAAGAACAACCCTCTTCTTATCGGGGAGCCGGGAGTTGGTAAATCTGCCATTGCTGAAGGTTTAGCATTAAGAATTCAACAGAAAAAAGTGTCCAGAGTTCTTTACGGAAAACGTGTGATCACTTTAGATCTGGCAAGTTTAGTGGCCGGAACTAAATATCGTGGTCAGTTTGAGGAAAGAATGAAGGCCATTATGACGGAACTGGAGAAAAACAGAGATGTCATCTTATTTATTGATGAGCTACATACCATTGTAGGTGCGGGAAGTTCTACAGGAAGTTTAGATGCTTCCAATATGTTCAAACCGGCTTTGGCAAGAGGAGAAATTCAATGCATCGGGGCCACTACACTGGATGAATACCGTCAGTATATTGAAAAAGACGGAGCTTTGGAAAGAAGATTCCAGAAAGTAATGGTGGAACCTACTTCTATTGATGAAACTGTTCAGATCCTGAACCAGATCAAAGATAAATATGAAGAACATCATAATGTAATCTATACTCCGGAAGCAATTCTGGCTTGTGTCAATCTGACATCGAGATATATTACAGACCGTTTCTTACCGGACAAAGCGATTGATGCAATGGACGAAGCCGGATCACGTGTTTATATCAAAAACATGAAAGTTCCTACAGAAATCATTGATTTTGAAAAGAAAATCGAAGATATCAAAGAACTGAAACAAAAAGCAGTAAAAGCTCAGGACTATCTGGAAGCCAGAAAGCTGAAAGATGAGGAAGAACGTCTTCAGATGGAACTGAATTCGGCGCAGGAAAAATGGGATAAGGATGTAAAAGAGAAAAAAGAAACCGTAACAGAAGAAAATGTAGCGGAAGTGGTTTCTATGATGAGCGGTGTTCCGGTAACGAAAGTTGGTAAGAACGAGCTTGACAAATTGGCCCAAATGGATGAGAAGCTGAACGGAAAAGTAATCGGTCAGGAAGATGCTGTGAAGAAAGTCGTTAAGGCTATCCAAAGAAACAGAGCAGGTCTTAAAGATCCTAACCGCCCTATAGGTACCTTTATTTTCCTTGGAACAACAGGGGTTGGTAAGACCGAATTGGCTAAGGTAATGGCAAGAGAGCTTTTTGAATCCGATGAATCTCTGATCAGAATTGACATGAGTGAATACATGGAGAAATTCGCGGTTTCGAGATTAGTAGGTGCGCCTCCGGGATACGTTGGATACGAAGAAGGTGGTCAGCTGACAGAAGCAGTAAGAAGAAAGCCTTACGCAGTGGTTCTTTTGGATGAGATTGAAAAAGCTCACCCGGATGTATTCAATATTCTGTTACAGATTCTGGATGAAGGACACGTTACAGACAGCTTAGGAAGAAAAATTGATTTTAGAAATACCATCATTATTCTGACCTCAAACATCGGAACAAGAGATCTTAAAGATTTCGGAGACGGTGTAGGATTCGGAACTTCTGCGAAGAAAACCACTTCAGACTCAAGAGCGAGAAGCACTATTGAAAATGCCCTTAAAAAAGCATTTGCACCGGAATTCTTAAACAGAATTGATGATATTGTGATCTTCAACTCTCTTGTACAGGATGATATCAAGAAAATTATTGATATTGAACTGAATAAACTTTATGGCAGACTTGAAAAATTAGGATATAAAGTAGATCTTACTGAAGAAGCAAAAGACTTTATTTCTGAAAAAGGATGGGATAAAGATTTCGGAGCAAGACCATTGAAACGTGCCATCCAGAAGTATATTGAAGACTTATTGGCAGAAATGCTGGTAAACAAGCAATTGAGCGAAGGAGAAACCGTAGTTCTTGACCTTAATGAAGCAAAAGACGGATTGATCGGGAAAACGCAGAAAACGAAAAAATCAGCTGCAGAGAAATCTTCTCAATCTTAATTAAATAAGAAAGCAAATTTCAAATAGAAAATCCCTGGGAAATTTTCCCGGGGATTTTTGTTTTTCTAGGTTTAGGCTAAAGCCGAATGAATTTTATTTTTCTGATTAAACCTGCTAAAGCCCTACCACAAAACCAATATTCGGGATCAGGCCGCTGGAAAATACGCTGGAATTCTGCTTCCATAGCACGTTATACATTAAACCCAGCTGCATAAAAGAGTTATTTCCAATTCGCTGCATATATCCTCCGCCCAAATACAAGGCATTCTCTTCTGTATTATATTTATAATCGTAGTATTTATCTTTATAATCAACAAAATAATGCTGATAGTTGGCTCCTACATAAAATGATCTGGCGAAGTAGTAATTCACAAAAGGACCTACTCCAAACATGGTGGATTTATAATAATCAGAAGTCTGCCACGAAACACTCCCTAAGACTCCGCCTTCAAAATCATTCGTAAACCTGTAACCTACTCTTGGTGATGCGGACAGATTAAACGCGCTGTTGCTTCCAAATCCTAATCCAATGCCACCTCCAAATGTCCACTTACTGTTTTCCTGCATCGGCGTACCTGCTGAAATTTGGGAAAAAACTGACCCTGAAGATATCAGCATCATAGAAATAATAAACTTTTTCATATGTTATATTTTTGGTCTTACAATTATGCTCTCGTCTGTTTCCGGCTGCAGAGAGGTTGATAAAAAAGGGCTTAAGACACTATCGTTTTTATCAATGTTTAAAATTATGGTTTTTTTACGAATCTATTTAGTTGTATTTTTGCCGCATCAAACTAAGAACTCCCGTTAAGAGTTTCGTAAAATTGAAATACAATGAAAATAGTAGTAGGCCTCTCCGGAGGTGTAGATTCTAGTGTTACAGCATATTTGCTGCAGCAGCAAGGCCATGAGGTAGTGGCTTTATTCATGAGAAACTGGAACGATGCTTCCGTCACATTAGAAGATGAGTGTCCATGGATTGAGGACAGTAATGATGCCCTTATGGTGGCACAAAAGCTTGGAATTCCTTTCCAGGTGATCGACATGAGTGAACTTTACAAGGAACGCATTGTTGACTATATGTTTGCCGAATATGAAAAAGGCAGAACTCCCAACCCTGATGTATTGTGTAACAGAGAAGTAAAATTTGATGTTTTTATGAAGACCGCAATGTCTTTAGGAGCAGATAAAGTAGCAACAGGACATTATGCAAGGGTAAATTCTACTTTTGATGAAAACGGTAAAGAAATCTTCCACCTTCTGGCAGGAAAAGACAACAATAAAGACCAGTCTTATTTCCTTTGTCAGCTAAGTCAGGATCAGCTTTCAAAAGCGTTATTCCCGATTGGAGAACTTACAAAACCTCAGGTAAGAGAAATTGCAAAAGAAATCGGGCTGGTAACAGCAGATAAAAAAGATTCTCAGGGGTTATGTTTTATCGGAAAAGTCAGTCTTCCTCAGTTTTTACAACAGCAATTAAAACCTAACGAAGGGGAAATTGTAGAAATTTTCAAAGATTCTCCTTTATTTTCGGAAGAAAAACCTGATTTCACCTCCAAAGAAGAAGAACTTGAGTTTTTATCAAGAAAAATCAATTATAAAAAATCTGACGGAAAAGTTATCGGGAAACATCAGGGAGCCCAGTTTTTCACGATCGGACAAAGTAAAGGTCTTGGTATAGGCGGGCACAAAGAAAGCTGTTTTATCATCTCCAGAGATATGGAAAACAACATTCTTTTCGTAGGAGAAGGAAGCCATTTTCCTGGACTTCATAAAAAAGCTTTGAAAATTGACAATTCTGAACTGCACTGGGTTCGTGAAGATATGAGACTTCAGAACGGAGGATCTATGGAAGTAATGGCAAGATTCAGATACAGACAGCCTTTGCAGAAAGCGACGTTATATCAGTTTGAGAATGCTTTTTATATTGAATTTGACGAGCTTCAGTCTGCTATTGCCGAAGGACAGTTTGCTTCATGGTATATCGATGAGGAATTGATCGGTAGCGGCGTGATTTCATAAGAGTTTTTGAATGAAGAGGTTTTAACTACATCGAAATTGTTTTTTAAAGAAAATAATTTTTTTAAAAATTTTCTGTAACGTTTTTTTTGTTCTCATACTTACTGAGTAAATAAAAATACTAATATGAAAACATCTGCAAAAAACCAGTATGCTTATGTAAACAATATTCTGATTGCACTTGTATCCGCTATTTTCGGTTATAATTTTTATCAGGCCATTGTGCATCCGGAAAAATCCAATATCGCGATCAGTCTTATTTTAGTAGTCCTGACTTCCGTTATGGTTCGAAAATATGGCTATCAGCAGGTAAAAGAAGAAAAGAAAGATATTTAATATCAAACAAACATTATAAAGCCCGGAACATTTTTGTTTCGGGTTTGTTTTTAATAATGAATTTTACTTTATCTTTTCATTGACATGACTTGAGATAAAAATCAATGTAACAATACATTCTGTTATTAAGATCATCAAAAGAAATCCAACAGGCCTTCCCAGCATAACTCCTCTGATAAGCTTGATAATTCCTAAGAGGAAAATAAATCCTGCGAAATAATGTGTCGTACCTGAAATAGCTCCTTTCAAAGTTTTTAGAATGAAAAGCGAAGCATAAAATCCTGGAACCAGAATGAGATAGAACTTCAAAAAGTCAGGTCCTTTAAGAATAACCGGATTAAATGTCTGATGGACTGCCATAAGCCATATAAAGCCTATCACAACCGGAACTGAATGAATGATGAATTTTTTCATAATGGTTAGTTTTATTATCCTCCACAGCCTCCGCAACCACCGCAGCCGCCTCCACAACCATCTCCTCCGCTGCAGCTTGAGCCACCACAACTTCCTCCGTCATTATTTTGCTTATCTTTTCTGTTAGCGTCAGAAAACTCCTGATCTCCTATAATTGAAACAATAGTTCCCAGAATGAAAATAATCCCGAATACAACTCCAATAACCATTAACCCTGAAAAGTTATCTCCTTCTGTACACGACAATAAAAGCAGTGACACAAATATTGGGGCTAAGAAGGCCATTTTTCTCAGCCAGGATTGTACTTTAGATTTTTTCTTAATTTCTTTCCAGATTTCTTGGGGCGCTTCTTGCCGGAAAACCTGCCGATAACTTGCTAAAGTATCTTCAACCCATTTCTGATGTTTTTCTTTCTCTGCGAATCCACCTTTCGAAGGATGATGATGAAGCGGTCTTTTTAAGATGTGGGGACAAAATTCCTCCCAATAATTCTGGGTGTAGATCAGATGCATATGCCATACTTTATCCACAATTTTACTGGGAGAAGCTCCATGGGGAAGAATACAGCAGAGATACACGAACTTTTTGTATTCTTCAATTGCTTTTCTTGCGAAATCAAGACTCCAGCCTTCTTCTTTGGCCAGTTTTTTTGAGAAAGGGAAATCAGCCCCGGGAGCATCAAGGGAAAATGCCTGTATCCGGCTCCAGAGGCACTCATCTTTTACTATCATTTTTGTTTCCATTGTTTTGATTTTTGTTTTTCTATTCAAATATCAATGGATTATACAATATAAAAGTCTCTCAAAAGTCTTTTTTGGTTTGATAAAAATCTTAGATTAGTCTTATAATATATACCATGAAAAAGGAAGATATTCTGCATCTTGAGAAGCTCATGAATTTCTTAAGCCGGCAATTTTTAAAGAAAAACCATTGGGAAGATGTTACAAAAACTGAATGGTCTTATATCAGTGCTGAACTGAATGATCTGATTATCAAGGATCATTCAGAAAAAGAGATCAAAAAAGAGCCAGATCTTCTGGGAACAAATTATCTGTATGAGCATCTGATCATCAATAAACTGAAAAAATTCAGACAGAACGAAAATTCAGTTCTGAGCAGGCCCAATCTCGCCAAGCTGAGTTTAATTGTGAAAGTTCTGGGGTATTCCAATTATATCGATTTCATCAATTCTAATACAGAAGCATTCAATTTTAACGATCTCAGAATTGACATGAATAAGATTAATCTGAACACCGCTCTTTTAGACCGTTTAGTAGGCTGCTGGTATTCTTATAACAGAAATCTGCCCGATAATCCTTTGATGGCAAAAGAAGACCGTATATGGCGTTCTGCGATGGAAATTTATAAGTCTGAAACCACCGGAGAATATTTTATTGAAAGAAGCGGTGGTGATCACCATAAGTATTTCGGAAAGGTAACCGCTTATTCAGATTATGTTTTTATCATAATGAACAGCAATACATTTATCCGCCAGAGACATTTCATTTCAAGGATAAAGGATAGTAAAGAAAAACTTAAGAACCCGGATTATAAACTCCACGAAATCCACTTTATAAGCACCTGCATTAGCTTCAATCAGGAACCGATTGCCTTGTTTGAAATTTTCAGAAAAGCCGACAGAAAAAGCTTTATTTCTGATTCCATCAGTTTTCCCATTGACAGTGATGAAATCCCTGAATCTATCATTAAACAACTTGAAGATACGGAATCTAGCCGGATTGATTACAGATAGTTTTTAAAAAAAACTCAACAATAAACATCATCATCAATATATATAACGCCCCTGAAATATTTTTATTTCGGGGTTAATTATAATTCTTCTATGTCTAGAATACATTTAACTCTTAAAAATCAATTGATTACCGCAATTTTTATCTAAATTGATAGTTCTAAATATGAACCTTTCAATCGCAGTGCTATGGAATATTATGAATTGTATGAAGTTTTGAAAAAGCATTTTGATTCCGGAAAAAGCAGTCCTAAACTCAAAGAACTGAATGTAAGCATTGAATCAGTCCCTTTTGAATCCAAGGTTTGTGACCTTCTTTATGGCTCAGAAAATCAGCATTGCAGCAAACATCAGCAAACCCTCGAAATCAACAAAAACGGCTATCTCTTTTACAACCAACCTGCTGTAGACATCAAAGATTATGATATTGAATGCAATAAAAGGTTTGAGTATCATATTCTGAAGCGGGCAGATACTGAAACAGCCGAGGAAGCTCTGTTTTTCTTTCATGGACTGAATGAAAAGAAATGGGATAAATACCTGCCATGGGCATATGAACTGGCTCAAAGAACACAAAAGGCTATCATTTTGTTCCCCATTGCATTTCATATGGACCGTGCAGACCCTATCTGGAGTGACCGCCATCATATGATGGAAGTGGTTAATTTCAGAAAGAAAAAATATCCGGAAAACATGAATTACTCTTACGTGAATGCAGCCATAAGTTCCAGACTGGAAGCTCATCCACAAAGAATTTTCTGGTCCGGACTTCAGACATATTCGGATATTACTGAGGTGGTAAAAAGTATTAAAAACGGTAAAATCAAAAGTATTTCTCCAGAAGCAAATCTGGATTTATTTGGCTATTCTATAGGATCATTTCTTTCTTTAATTATCAAAATGGCTGATCCGAATCAGTATTTTACCCGTTCAAAAGTGTTTTGTTTTTGTGGAGGAATGACGATCGACAGGATGTTTCCTATCTCAAAATATATCATGGATACCCAGGCAACCGTTAAAATGCAGTCTGTTTTTACGGAATTGCTGAGCGCTGATTTTAAATCGGATCCACGTCTTAAACATTATCAGAATGAATCGTTGCATCCACAGGAAAGCTGGTTTAAAAAAATGCTGCGCTACAATTATTTTCAGAAAGAAAGAGAAGAAAGAATTCAGGAAATCCAATCTCAGATCAAAGCCTATGTTTTGGAAAAAGACAGTGTTGCTCCTCCTATAGAAGCTCTCAATACGCTGCGGGGCGGCTACAGGAATATCAATGTAGACATTGAAATCAAAGATTTTCCGTTTGAGTATTCCCATATGGTTCCGTTTCCGCTTACCCATAAACATTCAAAAGAAGTTACGGAAGCATTTCACCAGTTTGTACAGTCGGCCAGTGATTTTTATAATTCCTGATGATGGATTTTTCAGGGATAAAAGAGGGTAAGGAATAGTTTAAAGAATAATAATATGAGATCCATGGTGTATGTTTTTAGGTTAATACTTATCAACTGACCAACCAGTCTTTAAAATCTTTCACACGGTCTCTGCTGACCGTAATTTCCTCTTCCGGCTGAAATTCAAGATCCACTTTATAATAAGGCGAGGTATGAATATTTTTGATATAATCCGAACTGATAATGAACTGTCTGTTCACCCGGAAAAACTTTTTCGTATCCAGAACATCTTCCAACTCATCAAGCGTAAAATCTGATGGATAAGTACGGTCTTCCGTCTGAAGATAAACGATTTTATTTTCACTGAAAAAGCAGCTTATTTCGTGAGTCTGAATAATCTTAAGGTTGTAGCCTATTTTTACAAGCACTCTGGAAAGGGTAGATTTTTCTTTTCGGATTAACTGTTTGATATCCTGAGAGCCATTGGTGTCATTGGCAGGAATGAAGGATTTAAATTTCTCCACTGCTCCTTCCAGGTCTTCATCAAGAATGGGTTTTAAGAGATAATCAATGCTGTTCAGCTTAAAAGCTTTCAGGGTATATTGGTCAAAGGCTGTCGTATAGATGATGAAACCTTTGGTAGGAGCTTTTTCAAAGATATCAAAAGACAGTCCGTCTCCTAAAACAATATCGGAAAAGATCAGCTGTGGATGTTCGTTTTCAGAAAACCAGGCAACTCCTTCTTCCACTGATTCTATTTTAGCAACTATCTCTATTTCAGGAAAGTTATTCAGCATTCTCTCCAGTTTCCTTGAAGCAGGTTTTTCGTCTTCTATAATGACAGTTTTGATCATTGAGTTTAAATTTTGGTTTTCAGATTTTGGAAAATAAAGGTAGATAAAAGTGGATACATTTTAATACTTTATCGTTCTTTTATCTTTCCTGAGTTCTTTTTCAATCATATTATTTTCCCATTCAGAATCAAAAAGAAATAGTTTTGCTGCTTTTATGAGAATAATAAATGCCCAGATTGCAAGGATGGTATACCTGTCAAATAAACTCAAATGAATAATTTTTTCACCAAAAATATCATCAGGAATGATCAGAACGGCAAACAGGGCAAATATAAAAATGCTTTTATAGAATTTTCTGATACTATTCGTTCTTTCAGAGGCTGTTTCGTAATCCATGATTGTATATGTTTTTAGTTATGATTATTGTTTATAGTGTTTTTATTTTCTGTTTTTCATCTTTCTCCATAAGCTCTCTTATTTTTCTTTCTTCCCAGCTTTTACCAATTCCGAATACGCTTATGGCATGAAATGCAATTCCTACTCCCCATCCCAGTGCAGGCCATAAAAACCATAAATATCCGGGAGCAGTTATAATGTTCAGTATTGCTAAAAAAGGAATAATGATGCAGTAAGAGGTAAGATTTCCATAAAATTCTTTCAGATCTTTCACTCTTCTTGAAGCTTTTCTGTAAGCAATTGTTTCTTTGTCAGGTAAAATTTTCATAATGTTTTTTTTAAGAGGTTGATTTGTTTTTTCTTGAGTCAAAGGTAGCTCAGGAAAGTACCACAAATCAATTTTATATGACCGAACGGTAGATTATCCTATCTGAACTGTAAAAACCTGTCATTAATAGATAAACGGAATTAATTTTTTAGTACTTTTTCTGTATTCAATATACTCATCTCCAAACTGTTCTGTCAAAGCCTGTTCTTCAATCTTAATCCTGTAGGCGAAGGCCAAAAACGGAGGTAAAAAAGCAAAGATCAATGAAAGCCAGTTATTTAAATACAAACCGAGACCCAAAGAAGTCAGTAGAGAAAAAGCATAGGAAGGATGTCTCAGATATTTATAAAATCCCTCTTTTTTAATTTTATGATCCTGTCTGATAGTAACATCTACTGTAAAATATTTTCCCAAAGATCTGATGATCACATATCTGACAAGAATCCCGATAAGAATAAAAAGTTCACCCAGATATAAAATCCAGATGCCGTCAATTATTGGAAAATGAGTCTGATAAGACACAAATACTGAACTTGCAATGGAAAAAGGAATGGCCAGCCATAAGATATTCAGTGTAGATTTATCTTTGTTTTTCTGATCTTCTTTACCGGATTTCAACATGTTCTTGTAAAGGAATTCCGTGATAAACCAAGCGGCCATTGAAATGTAGAATAGAATTGATAAAGCATTCATTTCAACAAATTTAAAGTTAAAAGTATTTTGAAAAAGATAATTTATTTAGTGATCTTTCTGTTTATCCATCAGTTCCTTGATCTTCTTATCTTCCCATTTTTTGATAAAATTAACACGGGGCAGAAAAACGGTAACCGCATGTGCAGCAAGCCCTATTCCCCAGAAAGTTGCCGTAAAAAAGTTTTTAAACTGAAAATAGCTTTCGCCGGGCTTCAGATGCATACAATTATAGACAACAATCAGGGCATTCACTGCGATATAAGCGAATAAATGTCCATAAAATCCACGCAGTCTTTCTACCTGTCTTCTTGCCCGTTGATAATCCATATCGTTTTCGTCAAATGTTTCCATAAGCCTATTTTTTTTGTTTGTTCATAATTTCACGAATCTTCTTTTCCTGCCATGATTCTCCTACTCCAAACACCTGAAATGCATGAGAAGCAACACCTATTCCCCATCCCAGTACAGGAAACCAGAACCAGTGATTTCTACTGCTTGTAAAAAGGTTAATAAAGATTAAAAAAGCGCTTACCGTACAGTAAGAAATCAGGTTCATATAAAAACTCTTAATCTCTTTTACTCTCTTTTGTGCCCGTTTATAAGCAGCTGAATCATCCTCTGGTTTCGAGCTGGAAATATGCGGCTTAGTTATAAGCATTGGAAGTTTTACTTTAAAATGATCTTCGGATTTTTCGATGAAGACATTTCGTTCTGTAAGAAGGGAATAACGCTGTACGATATTAGCAAGACCAATTCCCGAGCTTTCCTTGATCTGTTCTCTTGCCTGAAGATTATTTTCAATACAGAGGGTATTTCCATCTGAAAAAATTCTAATGATCAAAGGTCTTGATGATGTTGCAAAATTGTGCTTGATACAGTTCTCCAACAATAGCTGCAAAGCTAATGGAACAACGTATTTCTGATAGTCTTCTTTGGCAACATCAAAACTAAAGTCCACACTGTCTTCAAACCTTGTTTTCAAAAGATCGCAATAGGTTTTTGCAAATTCTATTTCATCTTCTGCCGTTACCAGTTCTTTATCTTTTTGTTCAAGTACATATCGGTAAATCTTTGACATTGAAGCCGTAAACTTTTGTGCCTGTTTTGGATTTTCATCAATCAGAGAGCTTAAAACATTCAATGAATTGAAAAGGAAATGGGGATCCAGCTGGTTCTTTAAACTTTCAAACTGGGCATTAGCAGATTTGGCGATAAGCTTCTGTTCCACTACTTCTTTTTTGGAAGTCTTTTTCAGTTCTTCCATGAAACTTCTGGCATGAAGAAATGCGGATATCAGCAATGCAATATTGATGGTAAACCAATTCAGGAAATTATATTTTCCAAGGAAAAACTCTTCTGTAGTAGCCGCTTTCTGAATAAGTACAAAATTGACATAATTGCAAAAATAGACCAGCACAAAATTGGCCACAATAATTGAAATGATACTGATAACGGCCCTTTTGGTGGTAGCTTCAGACCACGGAATTTTCTTATTCAGAAAACTGTTCAGCAATCCATTTCCTCCTCCCAGCACAAAGGAATAAATAAAAGAAATGAGTATTGTATACAAAAAGTTTTCAAGGTTCTTTTCTTCTGTAAAGACAAAAAAGAAAAACATGGAGACTGCAAGTGATATCCAGAATAGTACGATAAAGTTTTTCCGTTTCATGATCTGTTTTCTTGACTCAAAATTAGTTTTTATTAAAGGTATCAAAAATTAATTGTTACCGAAGGGCTGATTTTCCTTTCCGAATGGTATTAAAAAACCTTCACGCGAATGAAGGTTGGTTTGTAAGTGAAATATGGAGAAAACTATTTTGCTTTTTCTACCGGTAAGCTTAAGAAATAATCAGCTTCTCCCTTTCCCCAGTTTGGATCTAAAGCCGTTTTGGGTTTATAGGTGTTAAATTTTGCCTGAGCCGCTTTAAACATCTCCAATCCTTTGGTTTTGCTGCCTCCGTACTGTTCGGGAGTAAAATAGACATCTTCTGCTTTGATCAGCGCAATTCTCGGATTCGAAGGATCTAATTTCTCCGCAATACTCATTTCCTCAGCAGCTCTTGCGCCATCTGTCATATAACGCTGTGCTGGATTCACCATCATTCTCAGAGAATAAGACATTTTTCTCAGCAGGTGAATTTCTGCATTATCAGTTCCTGCAAGATTCTGAGCCATTGAGAGATGCTTCTCTGCCTGGTCTGCAATACCATCCAATTCCTGCATTTTTCCGTCTCTCATCAGGGTTCTTCCTTTTTGGATATAAGAAAATGCAGCATAGTAAGCCGGAAGCCATTTTGTGCTTTCTTTACTTCCTATTCTCTGGAAATCATTCGCCAGAGTCTGGAAATCTTCTGAGGTTTTGCAGGTTTCAATTCTAGCTATTTTTTCAGACATTATTTTGTCATAATCTGCCTGTGCAAAAGCAGTTAAACTTACAAAAGCTAAAGCAAAGCTTAAAAGGTATTTTTTCATGATATCAAATTTTAAAAGTGAGTTATATTTTTTGTTCTAAGGTATGTTTTTATAAATTATTATTGATGGCATCATCTGTTTTATCTACTCCGAAGCTTATAAATGCTCCTATGAAAACAAACGTATTGACTGGCGGAACAATGGCAGAACTTCTGGAACCATTGGCTGAGAAATTATAGCCATATATATTCTTTGATCCTAAGATATTACTGATACTCAATACAAATACCGGAAAAGCTTTCGCATCTTTTTTACCGATATTCGGAAGATAATTAACACTGAAGTTTAATGCGTTATAATCTTTTAATCTTCCTTCATTTCTGGTATAATTAATCACTTCCCCATTTTCAATTTTAGAAGCTATGTCATAATAAGGGCGTCCTTTTGCATACGTGTAAGATAAATTTACCCCAAGTTTCCATTCCGGAATAAATCTTTTTGCGACTGCTGAAAGCGTATGTTCTGCTGCAAAACTCGGCTGCAGGCTTACCGGATAATTCAGAAAATCTCTTTTTGAATCCAGATAGGAGTAGCTGATCCAATAGTCAATATTTTCAAATGTTTTTTTATTGTCTCTCCAGAAAAATTCCAGCCCTTTTGCATATCCGTATCCATCATTGTTTAAAGCGGTCTGAATCTGCTGATTTTGCTCTTTATTCTGGGTAATATTGAACGTCTTAATCAACTGGTCATATTTCTTGTAAAACGCCTCAAAACGTAAAGTTCTGCCCTCTGAAGCTCTCTGAACCTGGAAAATATAATGTTGTGATTTCTGGAAACCAAGATTTGCAGGGCCATTGATGTATTTACTTTCCGGATTCTGATAAAAAAGTCCGTAAGCCAAGGAAGTGGTCCAGTCTTTTGCAAGACGATAGGCAATAGCAAAACGAGGCGCAATATTATCCTTTCCTAAAAAAGAAGAATGCTCTGCTCTTACTCCTATTTTTGCTGATAAAGCATTGCTGAAGCCAAGATCTGTTTCCACGAAAGCAGAGGAGATCAAATCTTTATAATGTTTCTGTACTGCTTCAAAATTCAGATTTTCATCGGTATTATTCAATTCAATTCCTCCTCGTACTGCACTGATTCTGTTGATTTTTCTTTCAAGAACAGCTTTGAAATTCAGATAATTTCCATCGGTAAGAAGCTGGCTTCTGTTGGATTCAACGTCATTGGTTTCTGTAGAAAAATGAAGATCCGATCTGTTGTAAGAGTAAGAACCTCCTACATTCAAAAGATACTTCCCGAATTTCTGTTTAAAAGAGAGGTTATGAAATGTATTTTTACCGTTAAGCTTTACCAGACTGAATTCGGGTCCGGGTTCAAGACTTTCTGACCTTACCCCCATTTTATTGGAATTGAACATTCCGTAATATTTGAAAAAGCCTCCTGATTTTGTTTTAAATCTGAAATTCAGATCTCCGTTAAGTCCCTGTGGAGCTTCTACAAAGTCTGTATTAAAATTAAAGACTTTCTGCATCAGACTTAAAAGAGAATATCCTGCTGTAGCTCCGTAGGAATAGTTTTTATTATCTCCTAACTTTTGAAATCCCGCACTCAGAAAAATGGGTGAAATACCAAAATTATAGGAAGTTTCATCCGGAAGATCAACGCTTTCCAGCATTAAAGCACCGGAAAGAGCCTGCCCGTACAATGCAGAATAACCACCACTTGAGAAGATATTTCCTTTAAAAAGAGAGGTATTGAACTGGTCTCTTCCTGCAATCCCCGGAACAGAATTAGAAAAATAATTGTTGATAAGACTTCCGTCCATAAAGATTTTAGACTCCGTTCCTGTTCCTCCTCTGATGAAAAGACCTTCAGTTCCTCCTACTTTTTGAACTCCTGGAAGGTAGGTCAAAGCGGAAGAAATCTGTCCGTCTGCTCCTGCTGTGGTATAAATGTCAATGGGGGTAAGCAATGCTGTTGCTCTTTTTTTATCGCTGGCTTCAATAGATCCTGCAGAAACTACTACTGCATCTATCTCACTGATCTGTTCTTTAAGATCAACATTCAAAGAAACATCCTGATTCTCAATAGTAACAGTTCTTTCAATATTTTCATATTTTGGATGGGTAAATGTTATGATGTGAGTCCCTTTTTCTGAAGTTTCGAAGGTAAAATTCCCCTGAGCATCTGTTGTAGTGCCATCATAGGTATCTTTCAACGTAACATTTACTTCAGCTACTCCTTTGTTTTTGTAGGATACTTTTCCTGATATTTTCACCTGGGAATATCCCATGATGGAAGTGAGAAGGAGAATCAGAAACAGTATGTTTTGTCCTTGTGTTTTCATTTTTATTGTTTTCTGGATCAAAAATAGCACAAGAAATGTCTTTCTGTAAAAAATTTATTACCGAAGGGCATTCTTTTGCTACCGAATGGTAATTAATGAATCGGAAAGCAAAAATCCACGACCATCTTCCCTTCCGGATGTTCCTTAAAATTGGTGTGATAGATTTCATAGGTAAAGGTTCTTCTTGTAGAATACGCAATGCTTTTTGAAAGTTTTGCAGAAAGCCGAGTGACTGGAAAACCCGAGATCCCAGTAGTAACCAGCTTAAATATTCTGTGGAAATGAAACGGAGAATAGACACTTAACTCTGAAACTTTTTCCAGAGAAAGATCCTCATCAATATGACTATCAATATATTGAATTGTTTTCACAATCCGCTTTTTATACTCTTCCAAATTACATGTGTTAGTTCACAAAGATATTTTTCCATGCTGAAATTCTGTTGTCTATTATTGTTATTGTAAGAAAGTCATTCCGTTTTTTGTCACAGGATATCCTCTTCAAAATGGTATAATAAGTCTTCAAACCATATTGCAGAAGAACTTTTCCCAGTAAAGAAAGCAGGCAGATATTGGTGTCAACGAGACTGATGTTTTTCTTTGCTGATGGAGGTATACAGAATAATCATTTTCTATTTGTTTACTGCCTTCGGGATTTGATCTATGAATGGCTTTCTATCCACTAAAATAAGTTTTTTCACCTCGTTTTAAATACATTTAGCCTCCAGAGCTAAGTTTTCAGAATTTAAGGCTAAAACAAGCTGTATTACAGTTGTTACTCAAGCTTGTTTTTTTAAAAAAGAGTGAGATCATAAAGCGCTTTGGAAAATCTTTTTTAAATTTATCCTAAAATCACTATAAATCATTTAAAAAATGAAAGTACAAACATTAGCATTATTGGCGGGATTTGCCGTTTTTGCAGTTTCATGCGGAACCACAAAAACGTACTCTGTAAATGCCAAAAGCGGAACACAGACAGGAGGAACGGCGAAGTTTACTCAAAATGGAAATGAAGTAACAATGAAGCTTGACATCACCAACCTTACTCCTGGAATCCATGCAGTACACATTCATGAAAAAGGAGACTGCTCTGCAGCAGACGGAACCTCTACGGGAGGCCATTGGAATCCTTCCAAGAATGATCATGGTAAATGGGGTGCCGAACATTTCCATATGGGAGATATAGGAAACCTGGTTGCTGATCAGACCGGAACGGCAACATTGACTTTCAAGACAGATAAATGGTGTCTGGGTTGTACAGATGAGTCTAAAAACATCATTGGAAAAGGTCTTATTGTACATGCCGCTGCAGATGATTTCCATACCCAGCCTACCGGAAATGCCGGAGGAAGAGTGGGATGTGTAGAAATTAAGTAATCTACTTTATTCAATAAAAAAACCGCTAATCTTTTAATTAGCGGTTTTTTTATGTTTAGGATTTAGCTCCCATATCTGATACAATATTCATTGCTTCCTGCAGGTAAAGATCTTTTTTCAGATTCTTGATCCACATTTCAGATTTCTTCCTGAAAACTTCGTCTTTTTTCTCTCTTTCAATTTCACTTGGATACATGATAAACTGAAGTCCGTTTTCAAATTTTGTCAAAGCTTTGAACTTTTCAATCTGAGATTTTCTGTTCTTCATCAACTCATTGAATTTTGTAATATTCAATGTGATATTTTCTTCTTTATCCAGTTTTTCTCTCCATTGAGCAGATTCTAATAACAACTGATAATTGCTGTTTTTAGCCATTCTTTCTGCACTTGCTTTTTCCAGTGCCTGAATATTGAAATAGTTCAGTTTCTGGAATTTTGTAGGTGGAATCTTGTCCCAGGCCAGGGCATAATCATCATATCGCTCTCCTACTTCAGCATACGTAAAGAAATCTTTCATCTGAATATCAGAAACAATTCCTTTTCTCTGTGTAGATTCTCCTGTAATTCTGTAAAATTTCTGGATTGTCAGTTTTAAAGATCCAAAATCATCTTCCGTGTTCAGGAATCTGTTCAGATCCACAAAAGTCTGAACGGTTCCTTTCCCGAAAGACTGTGGAGATCCAATGATCATCGCTCTGCCATAATCCTGCATTACTCCTGCAAGGATTTCTGAAGCTGAAGCTGAAAGTTCATTTTGCATAATAACAAGCGGGCCTGTCCAGATTGGCGTTTCATTTTTGTTCTTAAGCGTCTGAATTTTTCCGTTTCCGTCTTTCACCTGAACGTAAGGACCAGCTTCCATGAAAAGCCCCATGATATCTCCTACTTCAGTTAAAGAACCACCTCCATTGTTTCTAAGGTCCAGAATGATTCCCTGAATGTTCTGTTCTTTAAGCTTAATGATTTCATTTTTGATATCATCAGAAGCGTTTCTTCCTTTGGCGTTTTCAAAATCAGCATTAAAACTTGGAAGGTTGATGAAACCGTATTTTTTACCATTGGCAGTATTCACTACAATACTTCTTGCAAAAGTATCTTCAATAGCAACCTCTTCACGGATCATGGTTACATCTTTAATGGTACCATCTTTTTTCTGAACCGTTAATGTTACGGGCGTTCCTTTTTCTCCTCTGATGAGTCTTACCGCTTCATCCGAAAGCATTCCCACCACATTTACAGCATCTTCTTTCGGTTTGGATCTTACTTTCAGGATTTTATCTCCTTCTGAAAGCTGCTTGGATTTCCATGCCGGTGCACCAATGGTAAGAGCTCCTAAGTAAAGGTTTCCTTTTTTCTCCTGGATCAGTGCTCCGATACCAATTACTTTTCCGGTAAACTGAGTATCAAAATCTTCTTTATCTTTTGGAGAATAATAGTTGGTATGCGGATCAAATACTTCAGTATACGCATTCATGTACACGGTAAACCAATCCATTTTCTTTCTCTTTTTGAATCTTGTAAAGGTATCTTTTACCAGGTCTTTTACTTCATCAGTTGCTTTTTTGATTTTTTCGTCCTGAGTAAGGGGCTTAAACTTAATGGTATCTTTCAGTTTGTATTTCTGAACAGAGTCTTTCTTTTCTTTCTGAGCTTCTTCTTTGCTGTTCATCGACTCAACTTCCTGAAGGATATTGTATTTGATGAATTTTTTCCACTCATTATACTGTTCCTGTTTGTTGGCAGGTACTTTTTTAAGTTTTGGCTCAAGAGTAAGTGTTTCATCTTCCTGAAGATTGATGGGCTTACTGAAAATATCCTGAGTGATTTTATCAATCTCATCCACTCTCTGGTAGAGTCTGTCGATTGTAAGCTTATAGAATGTAAGATCACCTTGTCCGATATAGTCATCCAGTTTGGTTTCATGCTTGCTGAATTCATCCATATCAGATTGCAGAAAATATCTTTTTGCCGGATCTACCAACTCGAAATAATGCTTATAAACGTCCTTTGAATAGGCATCATTGATAGATTTCGGGCTATAATGCAGATAAGAAAGTGTATTTTTTACGCTCACCATTATCGTCTGCATCTTTTCATCGTCATTCTGTGGCGAGTTGAAACAAAACATTAGACTGGTTAATGGAATCAGGAGTAAAAATTTATTCAGTTTGAAATTTTTCCACATAAACTGTCTTTATTTATTAATTTTTTTAAAATAAGTATACTATTAGTAGCAGTAAGTTTGGTACTGTTACAAATGATCAAATTTAATACCTTATTTACAAATATCGTCAGTTTTGGCCATTTTTATTTAAAGAGATTTGCAAATAATCAAAACAATGTTAGTCATTTCCTATTATCAGGCTGTTTCATTACAAAAATATACAGATCAGTCTTTTTTCAGACGTATCCTAAGTTTTATTTTTTTAATTAAAAAATAAAAAACACATACCACAAAAACTAATTTTCAGACATAAAGGCATAAAATATGCAGAGAATTAACCATACAAATTCAAAATATTAAGTTATGAAAAGTTTACTATGGTTAGTAGCAGTAATCTGCATCGTTGTTTGGCTATTGGGAATGTTAGGAATAGTTCCCGGAATGAGCACAGGTTATTTAATTCACGTTTTACTGGTCATTGCCATTATTGTTATTCTTTATAATATCATATCCGGCAGAAAACCTCTCGACTAGTTTAATAGTTGTACAACCACTTCAATTAAAACTGAAATGAAATTCATATTAAATTTCCTTCATTTCAGTTTTATTTTTTCCCCTATGTACTTTTCCTTATCTACACTTGGTTTTTCATTCTATAAGTCAAAGTACAAGAATCTTATTTATCTTTTCGCAACAGCCAATCCCAATCTGGTATTTTATTGCGTCTGATTTTTACCTACATTTGATGTGTTGAAAATCTATTGGTTCAATTCTGAAAATGAACAAACTCACTCTGTTTAAATAAAAAATTAAAGATAATTTATGGAAAGACCACTTATTCTGGTGACTAATGATGACGGAATTACAGCTCCAGGTATTAGAAATCTTGTCAGTTTTATGAATGAAATCGGAGAAGTAGTGGTTGTAGCCCCCAACTCTCCTCAAAGTGGAAAAGGCCACGCTATTACCATCAATTCAACCCTAAGTTACGAAGAAGTTACGCTGGACGGCCCGCAGACAGATTTTTCCTGCAGCGGAACTCCCGTAGACTGTGTAAAAATGGCTCTTGATAAAATTCTGACCAGAAGACCTGATATTGTGGTTTCAGGAATCAATCACGGAGCAAATTCTTCTATCAATGTAATCTATTCAGGGACCATGTCGGCAGCTGTAGAAGCCGGTGTAGAAGGAATTCCTGCGATTGGATTCTCTTTACTGGATTTCAGTTGGGAAGCAGATTTTACCCAAGCCAAGGAATTTATTCAGAATATTGTAAGAAGAACATTGGAAAACCCAATGCCTAAAGGTGTTGTACTAAATGTCAATATTCCTAAACTTCCTGCATCAGAAATAAAAGGAGTAAAAGTCTGTAAACAGGCCAATGCCAAATGGGAAGAAAGCTTTGATGAAAGGATTAATCCACATGGTAAAAAATATTACTGGCTTACGGGTTATTTCAACAATATGGATGATTCTGAAGATGCTGATGAAACGGCATTAGCTAACGGATATATTTCTATTGTTCCGGTAAAGTTTGACCTTACAGCTTATGAATACATGAAAACATTGGAAGATGTAATGACTTTTGAAGATGTAAAAGAAGTAAAATAACAAGGAGATAATAAAAGCGTGAAATCAGATTTCACGCTTTGCTTTTTATATGGCTAAAATAATACTTTATCTTCTTTTCTGAGTTCTTCCAGATAAGCCTTTTTTTCATCTCTGTAAAAAAGGTTCATCGTTTCAAAAGGGATTAACTTCAGGTCTTTATTGACAATATGTACGCACGACTTCTTCACTGCCCGTACATCAAAATCATGAGCATCCATAAAGTTCATGATAATTATTCTGAAAAGGTTATCATAGTCGAGATCCGGGGCACACACTTCCGGCAGACAGCACAGTAACTGATTGACTTTAGGCTGAACTTTATCTACTGAAATTCCGGTACTGAAAATATCCAGCAGCTGCATATGCAAACCCTTATCCTGTTCGTAAACAATGGTATTCCTTGATTCATTATTCAGAAGATCAGCAGGATTGATATATCGGGTCAAAGGAATTGTTTCCCCCTGAAGTTTTAAAATATATCCCATAGCCAGGGAATCCGGGTTACATGGAACCGGAATGATATCATCAGAGTTTAACAAAGGAAACTGATTGATTATTTCCTGTCTTACCTCAGTTAAGGTAATTTTTTCATGAGCAGAATCTTCCCGGTTTCTTCCGGCGATTTCAACGGGCTGGAAGGTAATGCCTCTCACACATTTCTGTTTCAGGGCAAACTCTATAATTTTTCCAATTTCATCAATATTTTTATCTTTTTGAAGGACGATAACCAATGTAGTAGAAAGGTTAAGCTCATTGAGCTTTTCCAGTGCTTTCATTCTGACTGCAGTAAGATCCTTGCCTCTGAAATCTTCCAGGACTTCAGGTTTAAATGAATCAAACTGGAGGTATATTTCAAACTCAGGAGCATAGGTTGCCAACTGTTCAGCAAATCCAGGATCATTGGCTATTCTGATTCCGTTGGTATTCAGCATCAGATGTTTGATAGGTTTTGACTTGGCAATATCCATAATTTTGAAAAAATCCGGATGAATGGTAGGTTCTCCCCCACTGATCTGGACAACGTCCGGCTCCCCTTCATTTTTCACAATAACATCAAACATAGCTTCAATCTCTTCCAGACTTCTGTGACTTCCATAATGAGGTGAGGACATCGCATAACAGGTTGGACAGGTCAGGTTACAACGATCTGTAACTTCTACGATAGAAAGACAACTATGCTGTTCATGATCTACACAAAGCCCACAATCATAAGGACAGCCATATTCCACATCGGTCCCGAAATGGAGCGGCATTTCAGAGGCTTTATTATAGTTTCTTATATTTTTATAATAATGTACATCAGAAGCTATTTTTGTTTTAAAAAATCCATGATCCGGACATCTTTTTGTCATAAAAACAGCTTCATCCTCTATGATAATCTTTGCTCCCACCCTTTTCAGACATTCCGGGCAGAGACTTATTGTATAATCGTAATAAGTATAGTTTCTTACTGGCATAGCAAAATTTTTAAAGTCCTCCGCAAATATAGCCGCTGATCAATCCACAGATCAGAAGGGATATAAGCATTGTTTGAATAAATTGTTTTTTGCTGAATTTCCGGTCTCCTTTCCTTTCATAAATAAGTTTTGTAATAAAAGCGACGATGAGGGAAAAAACCAGTGCAACCAAAATAATCGCACCTACAATCATTACAACTACCCCAGCCAGATTTCCTACTTCCAAAATAGTTAAGGTTTTCATTTTAAATATAAAATTTTGGTGTTTATAGTATAAATATAGTAAATAATTACACAGATACAGACCATTTGAATCATACCAAGATTTCCTATGATCTCAACCCTTGGTTTTATAAAATCTAAAAAGAATCTGAAAATAAAATAGCCAAGCATAAACAATTGAAAAATAAAACCGGAAGGATATTTCTTAAGGTTCTGAATATATTTTAGTCCTATCCAGAGAACAATTAAAAAAGCTATTTCATACAAAGCAACAGGATGCCTGAGGTATTGATCTCCCAAATGCATTCCAAAAACAGAATCAGTAGGAATGCCATATGTTTCTTCATCAATCCCTGTAAGAAAACACCCTATTCTGCCTATAATCATGGCCAATATCAGGGGAAAAACAATAAGATCTCCCGTACTTTCTTTGTGATGCACTATCTTTTTTGCCATCTCTACTCCCAATAAGCCAAAAGCCAGCCCTCCCACAATGGTGTTGTTTGACCAGAACTTTCTGATAGAAAAGTTTTCAAATAATGCATAAGGGTTTTCAAGATTACCGATTAGCTTGGAACCTATCAAAGCTCCGGCAGTAGCTCCTATTAAAACCGCGGCAGAAGTATTGAAAGAAAGCTTTTCTGTTGACTTACGCTTCAGATAAAAATAATATCTCATTCCCAAAAACATTCCAACCGCCTCAAAGAGAGGATGTGCAAGGATTGTTTTGCCAAAAATGTTAAAAGTTACAGGAAAATCCATTATTTCAAAAATACACTATTTCATATTATTCACTACCTTTATTCTGACAAATAATTACAAAATGCGTATAGAATATGACATAAAACTGGGGTTCAAGGATGTAATGTTCCGCCCTAAACGTTCTACTTTAAAATCCCGTTCGGAGGTTGATTTGAAAAGAGAGTTTACTTTTAAGCATACTAAGAAAAAATGGACTGGAATTCCCGTAATTGCCGCCAATATGGACACCGTAGGAACTTTTGAAATGGCGGTAGAACTAGCCAAAGAAAAAATCATTACTGCTATTCATAAACATTATACTCCTGAAGAATGGAGTAAGTTTCTGGAAAGCCAGCCCGAAAGTATTTATCAATATATTGCATTAAGCACAGGAACGGGAAAGCCAGACGAAGAAAAGATAAAACAGATTCTCGAAAAGCACCCCAAAATTGAGTTTCTCTGTATAGATGTAGCCAATGGTTACTCTGAGCATTTTGTCGATTTTGTGAAAAGAGCAAGAGCGAATTTTCCAGAGAAAGTTATTATAGCCGGAAATGTAGTAACCGGAGAAATGGTAGAAGAACTTCTTTTGGTAGGTGCAGATATCATAAAAGTAGGTATTGGTCCGGGATCAGTTTGTACTACCAGAGTAAAAACAGGAGTAGGATATCCTCAGCTTTCTGCGATTATTGAATGTGCGGATGCTGCGCATGGGCTGGGCGGACAAATCATTGCTGATGGAGGATGTAAAGTACCCGGAGATGTAGCAAAAGCCTTTGGTGGCGGCGCAGATTTTGTAATGCTGGGCGGAATGTTTGCCGGACATGACGAAAGTGGTGGCGAAATGATAGAAGAAAACGGTAAAAAATATCGCCTTTTCTATGGTATGAGTTCTAAAACAGCAATGGATAAACATTCCGGAGGCGTAGCAGAGTATCGTGCTTCTGAAGGAAAAACCGTGAAAGTGCCCTATAAAGGCCCGGTAGCAGATACTGTAAAGGATATATTGGGAGGTGTAAGATCTACCTGTACTTATGTAGGTGCTTCGAAACTTAAAGAGCTGTCCAAAAGAACAACCTTTATCAGGGTTCAGGAACAGGAAAACCAGATTTTTAAGGAATAGAAATAAAAGGCTTTAGAACATTTATCTAAAGCCTTTATTCTTTTGTTCTGATATATTTTTTATTGAAATATTTTTGAAGCTGATCGTTTACATAAGTCTCCTGTTCTTTTACAGAAGCCATTTCATCCATATATAAAACTCTTGGAACTTCTTTTATTTTGTCTACTACCACAGAGTCCTGAGAGGAGTTTTTAATATTATTTATTCTTTCATTCATCTCTCTTTCATATTCGTTAAGATCTGTAGTAAGAAGCTCCTTGACTATATTTTCACCGTTGAAATCAATATTAAAATAAGAATATTTTGCCGGGAAAACCTTTATTTCAGGTAGAAAAACAATGAGCAGAGAAACCCACCAGAATCTTTTAATTCTTTCAAATTTAAAATATAATAACAGTGAAGAAGTAAGCAGAAAATAAAAGAGTATACTTTCAAACTGTCTTGCGATAGAGGTAAGAATATAACTTGTAAACAGTAAAGGAAGAAAGGAAACGTACCAGAATAAAGCTGATTTTTTACATGTTATCTGAGTGGTGATTTTTTTCAGATCTTCTTCAAAAACCTTAATAAACAATGGAAGTACGGCAATAACCTTAAGTCCCACATAGGCAGTATCAGCACCCAAAAGAGCAATTCTCTTCAACCATTTTACCATTCCATTTTCCACTTCTCCCATCCTGTTAAAATTTCCTGGTGCAAGAAAACATACAAGTAAAAAAACTGTTCCCAACATCATCAAAAAGAGATTTTCTCTATTCCGTTTCTGATAATAAGAGAGTATTAAAATTCCTTCAATTATCAATGCCAGAATTTCATTAGACCCCATGAGAATAATAATAAGCAAAGATGAAAGATAAAACCATATTTTCTGCTTTGAATCCTCATATTTTTTGAAAAACCAGAGTAAAATACCGGACAAAATAACAGGAACAAAATAGATATTAGAACCTGTGATCCAGAAATAATGTTCTGGTAGACTTACCAATAGCATTGTGTAGAAGAAAAACAATAGAAATCCTTTTTTTAGATACTCTTTAGTAGAATAGTTGAAATATTCTTTAAAGTTTAATGCTGAAACTCCAATAAAAGAAAGCATCAGAAAGACAGGATATATTTTCGGAACAATATTTTTACTGTCATAAAATACAGGATTAAACATATTGAGAGAATATCCGAAATATCTGCCTCCCCATGTTGTATAGGTATCTATAAAACATTGTACCAGCCCAAGTTTTCTGGCGGCATAAGAGCAAAAATAATCATCGGTCTGATATACATTAAATCTACTAATGTATGCCAGACCGATGAATAGTAAAACGGACAAGAATAATACTATATTCTGTGCTTTTTTCATTTTCTAAGTTAACATTCCACCGTCAACGTTTAACGTCTGTCCGGTAATGTAAGCAGACATCTCACTGCCTAAAAATACACAAGCATTGGCGATATCTGCGGGCTGTCCTCCTCTCTTCATTGGAATTTCTTCTCTCCATCCCTGAACTGTTTTCTCGTCCAGCACAGCTGTCATTTCTGTTTCAATAAATCCAGGGGCAATCGCATTACATCTGATATTTCTTGATCCTAACTCCAGTGCCACAGATTTTGTAAATCCGATAACTCCGGCCTTTGAAGCTGCATAGTTGGCTTGCCCGGCATTACCTTTCACTCCTACTACAGAAGTCATATTGATGATAGATCCTGATCTTGCCTTCATCATCGGCTTAATTACTGCTTTTGTAAGGTTAAATACTGAATCTAAGTTTACTTTGATTACTTTATCCCAATCTTCTTTGGACATTCTCAATAAGAGATTATCTTTGGTAATCCCTGCATTGTTTACCAAAATATCAATCTGCCCGAACTCTGCCATTACATCATCCACCAATTTCTGAGCGGCATCATAATCTGATGCATCAGATTGATATCCTTTAATTTGGGTTACAGAACTTAAAGCTGCTTCTAATTCTTTTGCTTTGTCTACAGAGCCAGCGTAGGTAAATGCTACTTTTGCCCCCTGCTGGGCAAACATTTCAGCGATACCCTTACCGATTCCTCTTGTAGCTCCGGTAATTAGTGCTACTTTTCCTTCTAATATTTTCATATCTATTGACAATTATTTTCTTTTATAACTCGTTCAGCCAGTGACAGCTGTCTCTTCATGTTTTTACAATTCCATTCTGGAATTAAACGGTTTGCAAAGATATTATAAAATGTTATTCAACCCATTTAAATTGTTAAAATACTGGATTTTTTTGATCATTATTTAAAATTTCATTAGAGCTGAACAGAATTATTTTAAAATTTTGTGAAATAAATAAAGTCTGTTTTTTTCGAAAGGATCACCTTCATATATTGGTTAGTCTGCGCTGTACAGACTATAGAACACAATATAAAACTAATGTCTTCAAGAAAAATTAAATAGAATTATTGACAATAAGAACGATCTCCCCTTTTAAAGTTTTACTCTTTGAGAACTCAATTAATTCATTGATTGTTCCTCTTTTAGTTTCTTCAAACTTTTTAGAAATCTCACGGCTTAAGCTTACTTTGGTTTCTTCTCCGAAGAATTCTTTAATCTGCTCCAAAGTGGTATTAATTTTATGAGGACTCTCGTAAAGAACGATGGTCTTTTTTTCTTCAGCAAGCTGCTTCAGCTTTGTTTGTCTTCCTTTTTTCTGTGGCAGAAATCCTGCAAATAAGAATTCATTATTGGGAAGTCCTGAAACCACCAGTGCCGGAATAAGCGCTGTTGCTCCCGGAAGGCAGATCATGTCAATATTATTGTCTGCTCCTGCTTTTGCCAGTAAATATCCGGGATCCGAAATACCAGGCGTTCCTGCATCAGTAATAATAGCGATATTCTGGCCGTTTTTAAGGTCTGTAATCACTTTCTCTGTTGCCTGGTGCTCATTGTGCAAATGATAAGATTTTAAAGGCTTTGATATTTCAAAATGTTTTAAAAGTACACCGGAAGTTCTGGTGTCTTCGCATAAAATATAATCAACTTCTTTCAGTACATTTACCGCTCTGAAGGTCATATCTTCAAGGTTCCCGACGGGTGTGGGAACAAAATATAGGATTCCGCTCAAAATTATAAGAATTTATTTTCTACCAATATCCAAAGTCTCTGAGCATATTCATCCACTTTATTCCATTTTCTTTCATAATACAGATCACTAAGATATTCTTTAGCTTCTTCCAGTGTTCTGAATTTGTTCAGCTGATATACGGTATCATTCAGATCTGTCTGGCTTCCTTCAAAAAGCATTTTTGTGAAGGCAAGTCTGTCATTAAGATCCAGCTTAAATTCTGGTTTCAGCTTATCTGCTTCCATGAATTGGGTTGGAATATTGGATTTCAGAATGCTTCCTGCGTCTTCTTTTACAACCGGAGAAGTTTTCTCTTCTTTGGAAAGCTCCAGGTGGTCGTCATCAAAAAGTGACTGAACAGCCTTCATTCCTTTGATACTGGCAAGTTTTATTTTTCTCTCCCGATGGTATTCTTCTAAATTTTCGAAGCTCTCATCAGAAGGATGTTTATCTGTTTCTTCACGAACAGGTTTATCGATTTCAACAATTTTTCTTCGGTCATAGACTTCAGCCAGAATGCTTTCTTCTTTTGTTTCTTCTGAATAATCATTTTTAATATCGCTCAGAATATTCTCCACATTGGAAGTTTCTGTAGCCATTTCTCCCTGTTCTATTGAAACATTTGAAGCGACAAACTGTTCTTCATTTTCTTCAATCAATATTTCATCATCAAGTGTTTCTGTATCAAAAATACTTGGAATGGTTTCTGTTACAGAAGATTTTGCATCGTCTGCTACAGCAAAATCATTTTCTTTTTCAGATTCCGATTCAGTAGCTTTTTCTTCCTGTTCTTGTATTTCATTAAGCTGATTATTGAAAATACTTTCTTCCTCCGTCACTTCATGATGAAACAAGTCTTCATTGAGATCTTCATCCGAATCCGGTCTGGAATTAGCCAGAATTTTATCTTCATCTACAAAGCTCAACACAGCTCTCTGTTCCTCTGAAATTTCATTTTCATCAATTTCGTTCAGTTCATTATTGAAAGCAGCTTCTTCTTCCAGCGTTTCATTACCAAAAGACTTTTCCTGACTTTCAGAGGTGATTTCAATATTATTTTCTTCTACAAAACTTACGATATTTTCGTGGAATTCGTTTTCTACAATTTCATTCAGCTGATTATTGAAAACAGCTTCCTCTTCTTCAGATCCGTCTGAATAAACTTCATTTTCATCAATTTCATTCAGTTCATTATTGAAAATAGCTTCCTCTTCGGTCACTTCATTTCCGTTATCATGATGTTCTGCTTCTCCTGAAACAAAAGAGATATACTGATGATCCGGATTCTGTGCCGGATGGTCTGCTGCGAAGTATTCAATATTTTTTTCCAGCAGTTTCAAAAAAGAAATCCTGTTAGCAAGCTCATCTACAAGATCTTGCTTGGAAAGTAATTCGTCTATATTGCTTATTTTGTCCAGATTATCAATGATATTCATGGATTCAAAAAAAATCTTTTCCTTTAAATCTTGGATATTCTGCATAATAAGATTCTTATTAAAATTGCTTACTTTTGATGTTAAAAATATACGGCTAATTTAACAAATGTTTTTAGAAAATACAATTAATCATTCCAAACAAAGTGGTTGGATGGAAGTGATTTGTGGCTCTATGTTTTCCGGCAAAACCGAGGAACTGATCCGCAGATTGCGAAGAGCGGAAATGGCAGGGCAGAATGTGGAAATTTTTAAACCAAAGATGGATGTACGGTATTCTGAAGAGGATGTAGTGTCCCATAATCAGAATAAAATCCGCAGTACAGCAGTAGAAAACCCTAATGAAATTCTTCTGCTGGCTTCCAATTGTGATGTAGTAGCCATTGATGAAGCTCAGTTTTTTGATGAAAGTATTGTGGATGTGGCCAACCAGCTTGCCAATAGCGGGATCAGAGTGGTGATTGCAGGATTGGATATGGACTTTTTGGGACGGCCGTTCGGACCAATGCCTAATTTGATGGCGACTGCCGAATATGTTACAAAAGTGCATGCTATTTGTAAGAGAACAGGTAATCTGGCCAACTATTCCATGAGAACTTCCCAGGGAGATAATCTGGTAGAATTAGGAGAAACAGAAAGTTATGAAGCAGTAAGCCGCCGTGTTTTTATTGACGAAGTACTTTCAAAAAGAAAATAATAAATGGATAAAGGCAAAACAGAGAAATAAGCTGTTTGCATCAAAACATAATATTCACTTAATATAAAATGAAAAGCGGAAAAGCTTTATCGTAAAATATTAAAAAGGAAAAAACAGATGATCTCATAAATCTTTAACCTTTTACTATTTTACCTTTTTGCTCTTTCGCTGAAAATAAAGCAGAAAGGGTATCAATGAATTATACAGTACAACACATTGCAGAGATTACCAATGCACAGGTCATTGGAGACGGAAATCTATTGATCAAAAATATAGCATATGACAGCAGAATTATTTATTCTACGAGGAACACTGCTTTTATTGCGATCAATACACATAAAAATTCCGGTGAAAAATTTATCGAATCTGCAATGGACAGGGGTATCAATGTCATTATTTCTGAACATCATTATCCTGAGTTTGAAAACATAACCTGGATTATTGTTGAAAATTCCGTAGAATTTCTTCAAAAATTAGCAAAGTATCATTTCGAACATTCTCATTTACAATCCATCGGGATTACGGGAAGTAACGGTAAAACTATTTTAAAAGAATGGCTCTACCAATGTCTGTGGAATGAATTTCCTACCGTTAAAAGCCCTAAAAGTTTTAATTCTCAGATCGGTCTTCCACTTTCTCTTCTTCAGATCAACAATTCTCATCAGCTGGGAATTTTTGAAGTGGGAATTTCAAAACCTGATGAAATGGAAAAGCTTGAAAATATTTTCCATCCTCAGATCGGATTACTAACTCATATTGGAACCGCTCATGCTGCCAACTTTTCTTCCGAGGAAGAATTGATTGATGAAAAAATTATTCTTTTTAAAAATTCCGAAGTCATCATTTATAATGGTGACAATTCTCTGGTTGATCAAAAAATAAAAAAATCCTATTCTGACAAAAAATTAATTGCTTACGGTTTTAAAAAAGAGAATCAGGTTTTCATCAAAAATAATATTTCTAAGGATGATAACATCATTGTTGAATATTTGGGTGAAGAAATCAGTTTTCCGGTTCATCAGAGAGACGAAGCTACATTAACCAATGCTATGGCGCTTATCTCTGTGCTTAAGGAACTGAATATCGGAAATAAAAAGATCGTTGAAAAAATCAATCTTTTAAAAGCCGTTGAAATGAGGCTTGAAGCGATTGAAGGAATTAAGGGCAATATTGTCATCAACGATTCTTTTAATCTTGACCTCGATTCTTTGAAGACTGCTCTTCAGTTTTTGAATGAATACAACAAACCTAAAAAATCATTGGTCCTTACAGACATTGTAGGAGTGAACTCCAATGCCAAAGAATTGTACGAAGAAGTTTCTGAACTGGTGAATGAACAGCATTTTGATTCTGTATTCTTAATCGGTGATGAAATATCAAAATTCAGTGAATTATTTAAAGCTAAAACCTATACTTTTATTGATACCAAAGAGCTGATTGAAAGTAAGTACCTTACTGAAATAGAAAATCAGATTATCTTACTGAAAGGAGCCAGAAAATTTGAGATTGAAAAACTGAAAGATATTCTTGAACTCAGAAAGCATGATACGGTATTGGAAGTAAACCTTAATGCAATTCTTCACAATATCAACTATCATAAATCATTGCTGAAGCCCGGAACTAAAATGATGGCCATGGTAAAAGCCAATGCCTATGGCTTGGGAAGTTTTGAAGTATCAGAATTTCTTCAGCATCACCATATAGATTATCTTGGGGTAGCTTATGCTGATGAAGGAGTTGAACTTAGAAAGAAAGGGATCACCACTCCTATTATTGTGATGAATCCTGAACAGCACAGCTACCAGACGATTATTGAATATAACCTTGAGCCTGAAATTTACAGTTTCAGAGTATTGGAATTATTCTATGAAGCAGTTCAGAAATCCGGTTATGATAAAAAATATCCTATTCATATTAAACTGGAAACAGGAATGCACCGTCTTGGTTTCAAAGATTTTGAACTGGATCAGTTAAGCGAAACTTTAAGACGAAAAAATGTAAAGGTTCAAAGTATGTTCAGTCATTTATCATCTTCTGATATGCCTGAAGAAAAAGAATTCACGTTGAAACAGCTGGAGATTTTCGAAAAAAATTCAAGCTGCCTCATTGAAAAATTAGGATACACTCCTATCCGCCACATTCTTAATTCAGCAGGAATCACGAGCTATAAAGATCATCAGCATGATATGGTAAGAATTGGCATAGGAATGCTAGGAGAATCAGCAGATCCCGAAATTCAGAAACAATTACGTTCTGTTGTAAGCTTTAAAACAGTAATTTCACAGATATCAACTGTTGAAAACGGAGAATCTGTAGGCTACAGCAGAAGATATAAAGCGGATCATCCTACAAGAATTGCAACGATTCCTGTGGGATATGCAGACGGAATTCCAAGACTGATCGGAAACCAGGTAGGAAATGTAGGGATAAATAAAACACTGGCACCTATCGTAGGAAATATCTGTATGGATATGATGATGATCAATGTAGACTATATTCCGAATGTAAAGGAAGGCGACACGGTAACTGTTTTCAACGCCAAACCAAGTTTAAAAGAATTCGCAGGCTACTGCAAAACGATAACCTATGAAGTATTAACCTCCATTTCACCACGGGTGAAACGGATTTATATAAAAGATTAACTATGAGAAAACTCCTGATTCTGCTTTTCATATTCCAACTGTTATTGATCCATTCTCAGGTAAAAAAAAATCTGGTAATTCCGGAGAATCCCAAAATAGGACTATCGCTTGCCGGTGGTGGTGCCAAGGGTTTTTCACATGTCGGAGTTCTTAAAGTACTGGATTCGTTAGGAGTGAAAGTAGACTATATTTCCGGAACAAGCATGGGAGCTATCGTAGGCGGATTGTATGCCGCCGGATACTCCGGAAAAGAAATAGAAAAAATAGTCATGGATACGGATTTCTATTCTCTTATTATGGATCCAAAGTCCCGGCAGGAAGCCAGCTTTTTTAACAAATCCGTAGACAAATATCTTTTATCCATTCCGCTTAAAAACGGAAAAATCACACTTCCCTCTTCTATCAGCACCGGCCAAAGAAACGTTTATCTTCTGAAAGAACTTTTCAAAAACGTTTCCAATATTGAAGACTTTTCTAAGATGCCCATTCCATTCTTATGTGTTGCTACCAATCTTGAAAGCGGAAATATGCAGATCTTTGAGAAAGGAGATCTCGTGCAGTCTATTATGGCAAGTTCGGCATTTCCTTCTTTAATGGATCCTGTAAAAATTGGCGACAGCATTTATATTGACGGAGCAATGACGGTAAACTATCCGTCAAAGCCTTTAAAGGACAAAGGAATTGATATTGTCATTGGTGTGGACCTTAACCAGGATCTCTCGAAAAGAGAAGATTTGAACAATATTATAGCCATTCTTAACCAGGTTATTGATTTCGGAATCAAAAGAGATACCCGCAGACAATACAAATACACAGACATCAATATCAAACCCAATCTTAAAGGCATGTCTGCCACAAGCTATGATGACAAAAAGAAAATTTTAGATAGCGGATATGTGGAAGGTTTAAAATATTCCAAGATATTGGATCAGCTGCCGAAGAGACCATTTGACCGTCTCAGACAGCAGGTAAATCCAATATATTCCAACGTTTATAAAATAGACAGTATTTCCATCGAAGGAAGTAAAATTTATGGAAAGAACTATACGCTGGGAAAAATGGGATTGCGTCTCCCTTCTCTGCAGACGTATGGAAATATTAATAAAATGATCGATAAACTGGTTGCTACCAACAACTACAAATTTATCAATTATGACATCGTTCAGGAGAATAATACTAACTATCTGAAGCTTTACGTGACTGAAGATGATACCCGTCATTTTTTAAAATTTGGCCTCCATTATGACGAGGTTTTTAAAACAGGACTTCTTTTGAATTATTCTGCAAAAAGACTTTTATTCAAAAATTCAAACCTTTCTCTGGATGTTGTTGTTGGGGATCGTCTCAGATATTACCTGAATTATTTTGTAGATAACGGATACATTCCGGGAGTTGGCCTTTATTCCTCCGGAATGAGCTTCGATATAAAGAATATAGATAATTATGTAGTAGACCGCTGGGAATGGATCAGAAACGAAGCTTATATACAGTCTATTTGGAAAGATAAATTTGCCATTGGCGGCGGTATAAGCCATGATTATTTCAAAGCAGAAAACAGCAATGGAGATAACAGGCGGTACAGCCGTTTTCTGAACCCTTATGCCTTTATTAAAACCGATACTCAGGATGATAAGGAATTTCCTACAAAAGGGGTTTATTTTGCTGCAGAAGGAAAGGTTATAGATCTTTTAAAGTCTGAAGTTGATAAAAGAATCATTCAGATCAAAGCAGACCTTAAACTCAATATTCCACTTAATAAACAATTCAGTTATCGTCTCAATCTGTTTGGAGGAATTACTATCGGTGAAAACCTTCCTCCCTACTATCAATATAGATTGGGAGGAATTTTTGAGCAGAATCTCATCAATTTTAAAAGTTTTGGAGGATTCTATTTCGCCCAGCTTTATACAAACAATGTCATACTGGCATCTAATGATATCCAGTTTAAGTTTAATAAAAACTATTTTATCAGTGGAAACTTTACCTTTGCAAATTTATCAAACGATATCAAGTTTGAAGAAGCAGTGAAAGTAAATTATAGCTCACTGGGAATAACGGCAGGTTACAAATCTCCTTTCGGACAGATCAAAGTAAACTTCAGCCACTCACTTAAAAATAACCAAAAAGGTATATTCAGTGTTATTTTAGGACACTGGTTTTAAAAAAATGATACAGTTCTTTTATGAAAACTTACCAGAGTCGGTAAGTGCAGATTACAAAAAATGGCTGGAAGATCTCATTCTTTCAGAAGGAAAAAAATCAGGAGAAATCAATTACATTTTCTGTGATGATGAATATCTTCTTAAGATCAATCAGGATTATTTGCAGCATGATTATTATACAGATATCATCACTTTTGATTATGTAAAAGGCAAGACAATAAGCGGTGAGATTTTCGTATCTTTGCAGCGCATTTCTGATAACGCCTCTACCCTTTCCCGAGATTATGAAGAAGAATTAAGAAGGGTTTTAGCGCATGGTATTTTACACCTTGCAGGCTATAAAGACAAGACGGAAGAGGAAGAAAAAGAGATGCGGAGAATGGAAGATCTGTATCTGGATAAATACAGGGATTCAAAGTTTTAAGATTGAAGAATCACTTAAGGTCCGGCATCTAAAGCACTCTATTCTAGCAACAATATAGGTTTACCTAGAGTGCATTCTCCAAAAATGTTTCACGTGAAACATTGGTTATAAAGATAAGGTTTAAAGCTTAAAACAAGCGAGATAAAAATGATTTCAGAAATATATGATGTAATAGTGGTAGGTGCAGGACATGCAGGTTGCGAAGCCGCTGCGGCAGCAGCTAACCTCGGTTCAAAAACCCTACTTGTTACAATGAATATGCAGACCATCGGGCAGATGAGCTGCAACCCGGCGATGGGCGGAATCGCAAAAGGACAGATCGTAAGAGAGATTGATGCAATGGGAGGATATTCCGGAATTGTAGCAGACAAATCTGCTATCCAATTCAAAATGCTGAATCTTTCAAAAGGTCCTGCGATGTGGTCTCCGAGAACCCAAAATGACAGAATGCTTTTTGCCGAAGAATGGCGCTTAGCATTAGAAAATACTCCCAATCTTGATTTCTTTCAGGATATGGTGAAACAACTGATTGTTGAAAATAATAAAGTAGCCGGAGTGGTTACTTCTTTAGGAATTGAGATTAAAGCAAAATCTGTAGTTCTTACCAACGGAACTTTCCTTAACGGATTAATTCACGTTGGAGATAAACAATTAGGCGGAGGAAGAATGGGTGAACCAAGAGCTTTTGGAATTACAGAACAACTGGTCACTTTAGGTTTCGAAGCAGGAAGAATGAAAACCGGTACTCCACCGAGAGTAGACGGAAGAAGTTTGGATTATTCAAAAATGGAAGAACAGAAAGGAGATGAAAATCCTCAAAAGTTCAGTTATCTTGATACTCCGAAATTGACAAAACAGCTCAGCTGTCATATTATATATACCAACGAAACCGTACATGATATTTTAAGAGAAGGTTTTGACAGAAGTCCAATGTTCAATGGTACCATTCAAAGTTTAGGCCCAAGATACTGTCCAAGTATTGAAGATAAAATTAATCGTTTTGCAGAAAGAAACAGACACCAGCTTTTTGTAGAACCGGAAGGATGGAAAACAGTGGAGATCTATGTAAACGGATTCAGCTCTTCTCTTCCTGAGGATGTACAAATCAAAGCAATGAAACATATTCCAGGATTCGAAAATGTAAAAGTTTTCCGTCCAGGTTATGCTATTGAATACGACTACTTCCCTCCTACCCAATTAAAACATACGCTCGAAACCAAATTAATTGATAATTTATATTTCGCCGGACAGATCAATGGAACAACCGGATATGAAGAAGCAGCAGGTCAAGGATTAATTGCCGGAATCAATGCACACAATAAAGTTCATGAAAAAGGAGATTTTATCTTAAACAGAGATGAAGCTTATATTGGAGTATTGATTGACGACCTGATCACAAAGGGAACGGAAGAACCTTACAGAATGTTTACTTCACGTGCAGAATACAGACTTCTTTTAAGACAGGATAATGCTGATATCAGATTAACAGAGAAAGCATACCATTTAGGATTAGCAAAAGAAGACAGATTAAGACGAGTTGAAACCAAAATATCTGAAAGTCAGTCACTTGAAGAGTTTCTTCGAGAAACTTCTTTAAAACCAGGTATTATCAACCCGGTTTTAGAATCTATTGAAAGTAGTCCTGTAGATCAGGCCTACAGAGCAGCTCAAATCCTTACAAGACCTAATATGACATTAGAAAAGCTGGACGAAATTGATTTTATTAAAGAAATTTCTACTCAATATAATGAAGAAGTAAGAGAGCAGGCAGAGATCAATATTAAATATAAAGGATATATTGAGAAAGAAAAGGAAAATGTAGCTAAACTGAATCGCCTTGAAAATATTAAAATCCCGGAAGACTTCGATTATACAAAACTAAGCAGTCTTTCTGCAGAAGCAAAACAGAAGATGACAAATGTTCGTCCGAAGACAATTGCCCAGGCAGGAAGAATAAGCGGTGTTTCTCCGGCTGATATCAATGTATTACTAGTTTATTTAGGACGTTAATAAAAAATGTTTCACGTGAAACATTAAAGACAAAAACAAAAAATTAAGGTATTTAAAAGCGTAAAAAACTTCTGGATATCTTAATTTTTTATCATATTAAAGATATTTACTTCAATGAAAATAAAAGATCATTTTCTTTCACAGGAAATATTTGAAATTAAAGAGACAGAAACAAAAGGTGTATTTAAAACCACTCCTATCCCATCCAATATTTCCAGATATTATGAAAGCGAAGATTATATTTCTCATCACCAGGATTCCGGAAGTATGAAAGAAAAGCTTTATAAATTTCTTCAGTCTTTCAATCTGCAGTACAAAAAGAATATACTCGTAGACAGAATAAAAAAAGGATCAAAAGTTCTTGACTACGGATGCGGTGCCGGAGAGTTTGTAAAGTATATAGAAAATGATTTTGAAACCTACGGATTTGAACCGGATTCTGATGCAAGAAAAGCAGCAAAAGGAAAAATTACAAAGGCTTCCATCTTAGATAATATAAATAAAATTGAAGAAAAGACCTTAGATGCTATTACGCTCTGGCATGTATTTGAGCACATCGAGAATCAAGATGAAATGCTTGCTATTTTCCATGGAAAATTAAAAGAAAAAGGAATTCTTGTTATTGCTGTTCCTAACCCTACTTCTTATGATGCGAAACATTATAAAGAGTATTGGGCAGCTTATGATGTCCCAAGACATATCTATCATTTTTCAAAAAAAGGTATGGAAAACTTAATTTCTAAAAATCCTGACTGGAAAATGAGAAAGATCAAACCTTTGGTTCTTGATTCTTATTATATCTCCATGTTGAGCGAAAAATATAAAAAATCACCGCTATTTTGGATAAAAGCCATGGTTTACGGAACAATTTCTAACGCAAAGGCCTTATTTTCGAACGAATTTTCAAGTTTGATATACATTATCGAAAAAAGATAGAAAATCGATTTTTGACCCATTTATGAAGGTAAATTTTCGGCATCTTTAGCTTAAAAATCAAAAACTCAGGATTTTTTCTCCTGAGTTTTCTTTTTTCCGGAATACATTTATATTTTAAATCCTACATCTATTTTGTAAAGACTTAAAAATAAAATAGAAATTTACCTTCCTTACCTATCAATAAAAAATATCTTCCCTACTCCATTTTAATAATAAAGAAAAATATAGATCATCTCATCAGTAATTTATGTACTTAAAGCTTTTATTTAAGTTTCTAACTTAGTATTCAATAAAACCATAAAAACAAGCGAAAAAAAGAAGAAATTTAGCTTTAACAAGATAAATTATCACAAAAACAGCTTCAATTTAACTTCAAAATAAAATAAGATACAAATACTCTAAAAAAGATAGAAAATCGATTTTTAAACTATTTATGAAGGTCATTTTTCGACGTTTTATTGAAAATAAAAAATTAAACCTGAACAGGTAAATATATTTCTGCCCACAAGCAAAATTGAAAATCGAATTTCCTCTTAAAATAATTCTTCCACTATATAAAAACAAAAAAGAACTCCCCTACTCCACTTTATAATTTTTATTAAAATAATTTTTCTCTATTAAAAAAAAAATTGATGAAAATTGATTGGTTACTATTTTTTGAGAAAATCGGAATAATAAAAATTAATAATCCTAGAGAATTCAAAATTCAAAACTCAATACTCAACAAAAAATTTGAAAATAGAAGGCTATAAACTTCATAGCAAATTTTTCAGTCTAAAGAAATAAAAAATCAAAAACGAACTAAAATTTATCCTGGAAAAAGTTCTAAAAAAATCAAAAAGGCATTAACTTACTCATTTTATTGCACTTACGCAATTATTTCTAATATTATGGAAAATGATCATATGAAAATGATAAGGAATAAAACAGTTAACAAATTAGTTTAATCATTAATATACAATAAGATACAAGATAGTCACTTATATGTGAAATAAAAAAAATAAATTTAAATCTCCAGGATTCACAAAAATTTGTATCTCTACTTTTATAAAAGAAATTTAAAATTAAAACAAGCAAAAATACTATTTCCAGAAATCTTTCATTTTTAAATCAATCTATCATATTTTTTCCAAAAAAAGATGAATAAAGTCTTATTCCAATTAGAAGAAAAAATCACAAATCTTCCTTCCAACTTTCTAATAATTTTCATAAAATTATATCAATTTCTCTTTCTATATTTTTCGAAATACAAGGTATAATTTATAGAAGAAACACCTCTCTTTATATCAATAGTATTGCAAAAATCATGGTCATTTACCAAATCAAAATGAGAATAAAAACAGAAATAAAGTCTCCTATATACATAAATTTTACAAGAATATTGTGATCATAAAATTCCTGAAAAACATAAGTCACTGAAAGAGAATTCAACCTATCTATATATAACTACAAGTTATATCTAAAATAGTATTAAAACACCGATCAATAAAGGATTTTAATTAAATCTAAGAAATAAAAAAAGCCTGCTAATATAATTAGCAGGCTTTAAAATATATTATATTTCCTATTAATTATTGATGGCAGCTACGCCTGGTAATTCAAGTCCTTCAAGACTTTCAAGCATTGCTCCCCCACCGGTAGAAACATAACTAACCTGATCAGCATATCCGAATTGCTTCACGAAAGCAACACTGTCACCGCCTCCCACTAAAGAAAAAGCTCCCAATCTTGTTGCTTCTGCGATACTCTCTCCTAATGCAACTGTTCCAGCAGCAAAATTTGACATTTCAAAAACTCCAATCGGGCCATTCCAAAGAATTGTGCGTGAATTCAGCAATACATCATTAAACTGATCTCTTGATTTAAGACCAGCATCAAGTCCCATCCATCCTTCAGGAATAGCATAAATATCAGCTTCTTTTATTTCTACATCATTACTAAAGCTTTCAGCGATGATAGCATCAGACGGAAGATATACTTTTACTTTATGTTCTTTGGCCTTTCCTAAGATCTCAAGGGCCAAAGGAAGTTTATCTTCTTCTACAAGAGAAGTACCGATTTTTCCTCCAAGAGCCTTAATAAAGGTAAATGCCATACCTCCGCCAATGATCAGATTATCTACTGCAGGAAGAATATTTTCTATAATGGTAATTTTAGTTGAAACTTTAGAACCTCCCAGAATAGCTGTAACAGGTTTTTCACCACTTTTTAAAACCTTATCGATAGCCTGAAGCTCCTTAGCCATTAGTAAACCGAAATATTTAGTTGATGGGAAATACTGAGCTATTACTGCTGTGGAAGCATGAGCTCTGTGCGCTGTACCAAACGCATCATTTACATAAGCATCTCCTAATTTAGCAAGCTTCTCAGCAAATGCAGCATCTCCTTTTTCCTCTTCATTATGAAAACGTACATTTTCCAATAGTAAGATCTCCCCTGGTTTCAAATCTGCAGCTGCCTGCTCTGCTTTTTCTCCGATACATTCGTCTACAAACTTTACTTCCTGTCCTAAAACAGAAGAAACTTCACCTACAATATGTTGAAGGGAAAATTCATCCTTAACCTCTCCTTTTGGTCTTCCAAGGTGCGTAATCAAGATGACAGAACCACCATCATTAAGAATCTTTTCCACTGTAGGTTTCACAGCAACAATTCTTGTGTTGTCTGTCACTTTCAGTTGATCATCCTGCGGAACATTGAAGTCCACTCTTACCAGAGCCTTCTTATCTTTAAAATTAAGATCATTGATTGTTTTCATAAATAGATTTATTTTTTACTTAGCCTTATGAGACTGTTCTGCAGAAATCCGTTTTAGTTTTTGTAAAAATCTCGCAGGAACAATTTCATAAACCTCATTGAATTTTTGTTTCACAAATGTAAGGTTTTAAACTTTTTCAACAGTTTGATTAAAATAAAAGTTTTCAAAAACTTTCCCCGAACCCAATCACCCATTAATCAACAATTCTTTCTCTTATAAAAAAAAGAATAATGTAGTTGTTGTTGAGTATTGTTAGTTTCGGGGATAAGTTTTAGGCTAAAAATTGATAACATTCAACTTTTATTCAACTCATATTTAACTCACATTATAAAACTCTGTAAACCTGCAATTTCACATACTTATTAACAAATGTTGATAACTTTGAAACAAAGCCATTATTAGTTATTTTATTATGGAAAAATCTGGGGATAGCTGAAGAAAACATCTGGAAAGTTGTGGTAAAAGTTTGAGGAAAGATTTTCTATTACGAAATAAATTCATCTTTAAAAATAGAAAGTTGAGAAAAGTTTTCCACAGTTATTCACATACCTTTTCACAATTAACTCAGGGTTTACTAACACGAATTGTTATTATTCTTACCTTTGTAAGGAAATAGAATCTAATAAAGCTTAATAAGAGTATTATGAAAAGAAAAATTGCTATTGCAGCGGACCATGCAGGCTATGAATATAAGGAGATTGTTAAGAACTATCTTTCAGAACGTTTTGAAGTACAGGATTTTGGAACGTTTTCCACAAACAGTGTGGATTATCCGGACTTTGTACACCCTGCTGCAACCTCTGTGGAAAACGGAGAAAATGAGCTTGGAATTCTGATCTGTGGAAGCGGAAACGGAGTTCAGATCACTGCAAACAAACACCAGAAAATTAGATGCGCTTTGTGCTGGATGCCGGAGATTGCAACACTGGCAAGACAGCATAATGATGCCAACATGATTTCAATGCCGGCAAGATTTATATCTAAAGAACTGGCACTTGAAATTGTAGATAAATTTCTTTCAACAGACTTTGAAGGTGGAAGACACCAGAACAGAGTTGACAAAATTGCAGTTTGCTAATTATAATAAGGCTTGTAAATCACTTTACAAGCCTTATTTATTTTTTATTCGTACATTTGCAGTGTCCAATAGAAATTACACTCTATTATTCTCCAAAGCCTTTCTTATATTTGAAATATATTTAATAAAAGGTTTTTCTCTTTTCTTCTCCAGAATTGTATTAAATTTATACAAAACTAAAGCTCCCGTTTTAAGCAAACTGAAAGATAATTTCTGATGATTTACGGAAAGATTCTAATGATGAAATTGAATAACCTTATACTAAGGAACTAATAAGGAAGATTTAGAAAAAGGTCTTAATTGAGATAAGACCAAAACAATTAAAAGAAAAATTAAAATGCCAAAAAAAAGAAAATATATAAGTCATAAAAATGATTTAAAGATGATGGAGATCGGAAGAATGATCCTCCGTTTTATGAATGCAAATTCATCCAAAATTTATAACTATAAGCAGATCGCTGATGGGATAGATTACAAAAATCCAAGACAAAGAGAACTTGTGATCCAGGCGCTGCATAAACTTCAGGGATCTGAAAAGATTAAAGAAGTTGAAAAAGGAAAATACATTGTGAACCTAAAAATCGCAGGAACGCTTACCGGAACTATTGACTTTAACCAAAGTGGAAATGCTTACGTAAGTGTGGAAGGTTTGGAAGATGATGTCTTCGTTCATTCCAAAAATGTAAAGGATGCCCTGCAGGGAGATAAGGTTCTTATTATAACTTATCATTATAAAGGAAAGAAATTAGAGGGCTCTGTTTTGGAAGTTTTGGAACGAAACAGAACAGAGTTTGTAGGAACCTTTCAGAAGGTTGCCCACAAAGATTTTGGGTTTGTGGTTTGTGATAAAAAGACAATCAACACAGATATCTTTATTCCGAAAGGAAAATTTAGCACTGCAGAAGATGGAGATAAGGTCATTGTAAAAATGACAGAATGGAGACCCGGGGATAAAAATCCGGAAGGTGAAATTATTCAGGTATTGGGTGCTCCGGGAGAACACGAAACGGAAATCCACTCTATTCTCGCAGAATATGGCCTCCCTTATGAATTTCCATCGGAAGTAGAAGCTGATGCAGATAAAATTGACAGAAGCATCACAGATGAAGAGGTGGCAAAACGTTGGGATATGCGTAATATCTGTACATTTACCATTGACCCTAAGGATGCAAAAGACTTTGATGATGCTTTATCCATCAGAAAACTGGAAAACGGAAACTGGGAAATCGGAGTTCATATTGCAGACGTATCTCATTATGTAGTGCCGGGAACTATTCTTGATGATGAAGCCTATCAGAGAGCTACTTCAGTATATCTGGTTGACAGGGTTGTGCCGATGCTTCCGGAAGTGTTGAGTAATGATGTTTGCTCCCTTCGTCCACATGAAGATAAATATACTTTTTCAGCTGTTTTTGAATTGAATGACAATGCTGAAATTCAGAAACAGTGGTTTGGAAGAACCGTTATCCATTCAGACAGAAGATTTACTTATGAGGAAGCACAGGAACGTATTGAAACCGGACAGGGAGATTTGGCGGAAGAAATCAATACGCTTGATAAGCTGGCGAAAATAATGCGTAATGATCGTATCAGAAAAGGAGCGATTACTTTTGACAGAAGTGAAGTAAGATTCAATCTTGATGAAAATAATGAACCGATTGGAGTGTACTTTAAAATCAGTAAAGATTCCAATCACCTGATCGAGGAATTCATGCTTTTAGCCAATAAAAAAGTATCAGAATTTGTATCGCTTTCAAGAAAAGGTGAGATCACCAACAATACTTTTATTTACAGGGTTCACGATGATCCGGATCCCGCAAAGCTGGAATCTTTGAGAGACTTTGTTGCTACTTTCGGATACAAAATGGATCTGGCCAATACCAAAAAGGTTGCCGCATCTTTGAATAAACTTCTTCATGATGTGAAAGGAAAAGGGGAAGAAAATATGATTGAAACTCTTGCGATGAGAAGTATGAGCAAAGCAGTATATTCCACAGAACCCATTGGCCACTATGGTCTTGGTTTTGAATACTACAGCCACTTTACCTCTCCTATCCGCCGTTACCCGGATTTATTGGCTCACCGTCTTCTTCAGCATTATCTGGATGGAGGAAAATCTCCAAACAGAGGTGAGCTTGAAGACAAAGCAAAACACTGCAGCGCCATGGAAAGACTGGCAGCAGATGCGGAAAGAGACTCCATCAAATTCATGCAGGTGAAATTCATGGAAAAACATCTGGGAGAAACTTTCAGAGGTGTAATTTCCGGAGTGGCAGAATTTGGTTTCTGGGTTGAGATTCCTGAAAACGGAGCGGAAGGATTGATCAAGTTGAGAGACCTTGTAGATGATTCCTATATGTATGATGCAAAAACCCATGCCGTATACGGAATAAGACATGGAAATAAATATCAGCTTGGAGATGAAGTTCAGATCAAAGTGGTAAAAGCCAATCTGATTCAGAAACAGCTTGATTTCCAGATCGTGAAGTAATGACGAGAATAGATAAATACATTGTATTTAGTATTTTAAACGCAATATTATTGGTAACAGTAATTTTTAATACTGTTATCAATTTTTATCTTTTTGTATTGGTTCTGATTGTTCTTGTTATATTATGTAATATTCTAATTAAAAGAAATATTATCAATATCAATAAGCAAGGAAGAAAATATTTTTTTGGAGTCACTTTTCCATTGATAATAAATGGATTCTTTCTTATCAATTACGTTACAGGAATGAATCCTACCAAAGAAACATATTGTTTCAGAAACATGGTTTCAGAGGTTGGAAGCGTACACAGCCATCAGAAAGGAAAGACAACTTACGTTTATTTGAGTGGAAACGCCTACGAATATTCTTACATGACCAGAAGTTTTTGGATTGATTATAAAAGAATGCTTTTTAAAAATCAGGTTATTTATACCTTTGAAAGGGGTATTTTTGGTCTTAAAATCAGAAAAGATTTCGAATTTGTTTTCAATGAAAACTGTTTGGAAAAATAAAAAAAATTGCTGAACATATTCAGTAAAATTATCATATAAAGGAGGTTGTTTCTAAGCGGAATGACCTCTTTATTTTTGGTAATTATATACTTTATAAACCTTAGTTTACAAAATAAAGAAATATTCACAAAGTTACTTAGACTAAGTAATACTTCCAGTATTATGTAGTTTTTTGGCGAAAACGGGAGAGGTCGAAAGACCTCTCTTTTTATTTTTACAAAGTTTATCTTTGTAACCGCCAAAACATTACATAATGGAATTACCTAAATTTCATAACGTTCTTGAACTCATGAGAATGTTCGATACAGAAGATAAATGTAAAGACTATCTTATTTCTTTACGTTGGGGAAATAATATCGTTTGCCCTCATTGTGAAAATTCTGATAAAGTCTATCGATTCGCAAATAAATACTTATACAAATGTTCTTCTTGTAAGAAGCAATTCAGTCCTATAACTAAAACTATTTTTCAAGGAACTCATATTGACCTTAGAAATTGGTTTTATGCTATATACATTTTTGTAAATCATAGAAAAGGACTTTCTTCAGTTCAACTATCTAAAGATTTGAGAATAACGCAAAAATCAGCTTGGCTAATGCTTCATAAGATTCGTTTAAGTATGAAAGATAGAAAAGGAAAATTTAGTGGAGAAATCGAAGTTGATGAAACCTATGTTGGAGGCAAAAATAAAAATAGGCATTACAATAAAAAAGTGAAACATTCCCAAGGACGTTCAACAAAAGATAAAGTTGCAGTATTTGGATTTGTTGAGAAAAATGGAAGAGTAAGAACTATGCAGATAGGAAAATTACATTGGAAGGGCATGAAAGTAATGTTATCTCATTGTGTAGATAAATCGAGCACTATTTATTCAGATGAATATGGAGCTTATAGAGGATTAGATAAGAGATTCAAGAAACATGAAATCGTGAATCATGCTGCATATCAGTACGTCAATGGAAATGCTACAACAAATACTATGGAATGCTTTTGGAGCCATTTAAAAAGAGGAATAATTGGAATTTATCACAAAGTAAGCAAAAAGCTACTTCACAGATATTTGCCTGAATTTGAATTCAGATGGAATACGAGAAAAGAAACTTCTTTAGAAAGATTCATGCTAACGATAAATCAAGGTTTTGGTCGAACTCTCACCTTAAAAGAATTGACTAATAACTTTAGAAGATAATTAATATCTTTACGATTAAGAAAATATGTAGCGATAGCTATCAATTTTGATTTTGAAAAACCGCCAAGTTTAAAAATTAAAATCCCAAAAATTGATAGGCTCATTGTTCATGCCATAGGGCGTGGGCATTAGTCTATTATGGGATAGGGTTTGCTTGGCGGTTAACCTCAAAACAAAGGTAGATTATTTGTCCACGCTACTTTTTATTAATCGTTTGTTATGGACAAGCAAACAAAGTTTCTTTAATAAAAAATGAAAAAACTATTGTTAACAACCGCCATGTTTTTAAGCGTTAACGCCTTTTCTCAAATCAAAGATTTACAAGATTTATTGAATTTATCGAGATTAACAGTATTTGAATTACCTGAAAATCTTCACGGAAATTGGGAAGCAGAAATGCCGTTTCAAATACAAACTGAAAATAGGAATATAGATATAAAAAAATATCGTTTTAGAAATAAAGATCAGGATCAAGTTATTGAAAGGGAAAAAACCTTTTCAAACCAATATAATTTCACATTAAATAAAACCAACTTTTATAGTAATGATTTAGAATTATTGGAAAAAATAAAGAATCAGTTACCAGAGTATGGTTATAAGAAAATGAAAAGTTTTGCTCCGTATTACCAATTCTATGGTAACGGAAAATCATCTATAACAATTATAGATAAACAAACGAAAGAAGCTCCTACTTTGAAAAAAGGTTATTACGTTGTAGGAGTTTCTTTAAATTAACAAGGTTATTTATAATAATAAACAGCTTCGGCAATAGAATTAGTTCCGTCAGAATAAAATTCTATTTCGGTTCTTGTTTTAAAATCGGATTTATAAATAAAATCAGATATAGGTTGAATGCGTATGATGGTTTTCATATTAGAGCAATTATTAATTAGTTAATACGTTATTTAATCTTGAAAGGAAGCTTTACCAGAGCTTCCTTTCGTTTTATAAAGATACAAAATTTCTTATGGAGAAAATTATTATTTTGTAATTTTAACAGGGTTTATAAAGTATATAATTACCTTATTTTTTTAGCAAAAAACGTATAATAAACGCTCCTCTCCTATTTCTTAAAAAAATTACATTAAACTCTGATTAAAATCCACTTGATATATCACAACTTTATTGAATAATTAAATCATAAAGTATAACTTTGTATTAAACGAAATGAATTTTTATTCATTTTAAAACACCACTTAATGCTAGAACTTGTACTATCTGCCATCATATTAGGATTTATGCTGAGCCTGGTTTTCATAGGACCTATATTTTTCCTGTTAATTGAAACCAGCTTTTCCAGAGGCCCCAGACATGCCCTGTCATTAGATCTTGGTGTCATTACAGCAGATTTATTATGCATTGTAGCGGCGTATTATGCCAGTACAGATATTGTAACATTAATAGATAAGCATCCGGGGTTTTACAGAATTACTTCCATTCTTATTTTTATCTATGGGATTGTGATGCTGGTTACCAAAACCAAGATGCATCTGCCCGGTGAAGAAAGGATTATCGGCCAGAATTATATTAAAACATTTTTCAATGGTTTTTTCTTTAATCTTCTCAATGTTGGAGTCATCCTTTTCTGGCTGGTAACGGTAATTTCCGTAAGGAATCAATATCCGGACACCAGCAGTTTTATTTTATACATCAGCATAGTACTGGCTACTTACCTGTCTATAGATCTTGCCAAGATATTTCTCGCCAAGCAGTTTCACGATAAATTAACACAAAAACTGGCCAACCAGATCAGAAGAGTTGTTGGCTGTATTCTTATTATCTTCAGTTTCTTTATTTTCCTGCAGAGTTTTAAAAAGTTCAATCAATTTGAAAAACAGCTGGAGGAAGCAGAAAAGAAAGAAGTAAAATATCAAAAAGCAAAATGAAAAAAATGATCTTTCCAAAGTCTCTTAAAAAAGGAGATAAAATAGCTGTTATTTCCCCTGCCGGAGCGGTAGATGTCCCTCAATTGGAAAAAGGAATAGAAATGATTAGAAGCAGAGGTTTTGAACCCGTTCCCGGGGAACATCTCTACACTAAATTTTCAAACGGATATAATTATGCCGGAACAGAAAAGGAAAGAGCAAAAGATATCAACTGGGCTTTTAATGATACGGAAATAAAAGCGGTATGGGCTTCCAGAGGAGGTTATGGATGCCAGCATCTTCTTCAGCATCTGAAGCTGAAAAACTTCACAGAAAACCCGAAATGGTATATTGGATATTCCGATAATACAGTCATACAAAGTTATCTGTTGAAAAAAGGTTTTGTTTCCATTCATGGGCAGACCATCAAGACATCCAGTTTTGGTGTGACAGATGAAAGCTATGATCTGATCTTTGATATCCTTAAAGGCAAAAAGCCTAAATACGTCCTAAAATCTCACCCTTTGAACATAAAAGGGAATATTCAGGGAGAATTGGTTGGAGGGAATTTAGCCCTTATCTACGCTCTTCTGGGAACGAAATATTCATTCGATTTTAAAGACAAGATTCTGTTTATTGAAGATATCGGAGAAAACTTCTATGCACTGGACCGTATGATCATGAGTCTGGAGCTTGCCGGGGTCTTCAGTAAGATCAAAGGACTTATTGTGGGTGGAATGACCAATATGGGTGATGAAAAGGACAATCAAAGCTATGAAGATAGTTTTGATGAATTTGCTTACAAACTGATTTCTGACAGAATTTCGAAGTATAAATTCCCCGTTGCATTTACTTTTCCTAATGGGCACATTAAGGACAACAGACCACTTTTAATCGGAGCCAATGTGAAAATGAATGTGGACAGCAGTGTTAAGATTGATTTTTAAAATACCACTACTCCCCCAACTCTAAAACTTACAGTATGGCCCATCATAATGATTTTGGAAAAATAGCAGAGAATCTTGCTGCTGATTATCTTCAGAAAAACGGCTATACAATTAAGGCCAGAAACTTTCGCTTTAAGCAGAACGAAATTGATATTATTGCTGAAAAAGATAATCTGATTATTATCGTGGAAGTGAAAGCAAGATCTACCGATATCTTCCTCCTTCCTCAGGAAGCTGTAACCAAAACAAAGATAAAATCTATTGTTTCCGCAGCTAATCATTATCTGGAAGAATTTAATAAAGATCAGGAAGCCCGATTTGATATTATTTCCGTTCTTCCTGATTATAATAAAAACTTAATAGTTAACCATATCAAAGATGCTTTTCAGGCCTTTGATGCGAACTAATAAATCAATACAACAATGTTTGAATGTATCAGGATCATGACATTGACAGTGTACAGCATTCGGACATTTAATAACCAATTTTATGAAGACAATATTGATAACCGGAGCAACTTCCGGTATAGGTAAAGCCACTGCAGAGCTTCTTGCAAAACAAGGAAACAGAATCATTATTTGTGGAAGAAGAAGTGAGGTGCTGGAATCTGTGAAAACAAAACTTTCTGATTATACCGAAATATTTAGTTTGAAATTTGACGTAAGGAATCTTGAAGAAGTAGAAGCAGCCATTAATTCCCTTCCTGAAAACTGGAAAGAGATTGATGTTCTGATTAATAACGCAGGGAATGCCCACGGGTTAGATCCTCTTTCTGCTGGTAAGACAGATGACTGGGATTCTATGATCGACGGAAATGTAAAGGGATTGCTCTATGTTTCTAAAATGATTATACCAATTATGAAAACTAAAAATTTAGGTCATATTGTAAATATCAGTTCTGTAGCAGCGAGACAAACTTACGCCAATGGAATAGTGTACTGTGCAACGAAAAAAGCAGTAGATGTTATTTCCGAAGGGATGAGACTGGAACTCACCGAATTTGGAATCAAAGTAACCAATATCCAGCCGGGAGCTGTAGAAACGGATTTCTCTCTGGTGAGATTCAAAGGAGACATTGAAAAAGCTTCAACAGTGTACGCAGGCTATGATGCCCTGAAAGCGGAAGATATTGCTGATGCCATTGCTTACTGTGTAAATGCACCGAAACACGTTACTGTTTCTGATATGACCATCTATCCAAGTGCTCAGGCTGAGCCAAGAACGATTTATAGAAAATAGTCCAAAATAATGGAGTAAATTTGCAGAGTATTAAAAGTAATTTTGCTCTTGCAATGTTGCTGTTTAGCTTAAAACAAAAAAATGAAAATTCTATATCTTGAAACATCATCTAAGAACTGTTCAGTAGCAGTATCAGACAATGAAAAGCTTATATGCCTTTGTGAAGAAGTTTCTGAAAACTATAAACAGTCCGAAAGCTTACACACCTATGTGGAGTGGGCGTTGGAAGGAGCGGGAATTTCACTTAAAGATATCGAAGCAGTTTCTTTAGGAAAAGGCCCCGGATCTTATACCGGTTTAAGAATTGGTGCTGCTTCTGCGAAAGGCTTTTGTTATGGACTCAGAGTTCCTTTGATTGCAGTGAATTCTCTTGAAAGCATGGTAGAGCCTTTTTTAGGCGATAACTACGACTTTGTTGTACCTTTGGTCGACGCAAGGAGAATGGAGGTGTATACGGCTGTTTATGACGGCAGGACAGGGAAGGAGTTATCTGAGACGGAAGCTAAGATTTTAGACGAAACTTCTTTTGAAGAATTTAAAGATAAAAAAGTTCTGTTTGCAGGGGATGGTGCTAAAAAGGCAAAAGATATTCTGAATCTCCCGGATGCCGTTTTTAAAGAAGATGTTTATCCTTCTGCACAATATCTCATCAGAAAGACTCTGGAAAAAATAGAAAACAAAGAATTTGAGGATATGGCCTATTTTGAGCCTTTTTATCTCAAAGATTTTCATGGAGTAAAGAAAAAGAAAAGCGAAGAGTAAATCTTCGCTTTTTTATGTTATTGAGGTTTTGATGGAACCTGTGAAGTAGGTCTTTTCACACCAGGGTTTTTATCATTTTTATCTTGCTTCTGTGGGGAAGGATTTGTCTGTAACGGAGTAGTACTTTGCAGATCTACATTTTCCAGTTTCTGTACTTTCCCGCTGTTCATTTGTGGAAGTCCCGTATTTTGAGTATTAGGCTGTAGGGGTACTCCTGACGGCTGTTGAGGAATAGAATTTCCTTTATTATCCGTTGCCTGGAAGCTCAAATCACTTTTCAGGTAATTCAGCATTTCTTTGGCTCTAATTCCTTCAGATGTTTTAGAATAATTCAGGGCAATCTGCTCAAGCTGGAGAATCATTACTTCCTTTCCACTGGATTTTCCTGCATTGAATGCATTTAAAAGGTACAGCTTAGGAACCAGCGCATCTTTGGGATACTTCTGAATCGTCTGATCGATCACATCCTTACTTTCTGCAAATTTTTCAGATTCAAATAGAGCATATGCCTTTTTGTATTCGTTTTCAACTTCTTCGGTTGATTTTACAAACGATTTATTCTTGGGATTTCTGGCGAATTCTGCATAAGAAGTATATGGATAATCTGCCAGGAGAATTTGTTTTGCTCTTTCAGAAGCTTGTGGATTTTTCTCATAATTCATGGCAAAAATCTCATACAGCGCCTGTAACATCACTTTTTCTTCCGGCTTTACATCTACAAGGTCATAAAGCGTTTTTGTAGCCAGTGGGGTATTGGTAAAATAATTCTGATACATAATTCCCAGACCTAGTGAAGCAGTATCTCTGTCCTTTTTTAACTGAGACAATTTCCCCTGATCTGTAGGGATCTGTTCAATATAATACGCAGGCTCAAAACGTCTTGGATTAGGCGCTGAAGTTACTCCTAACGCTTCATTCTTCATATCTTCAATAGTGGCCATTTTCTTGGAAGAACGCCAGTTATCGGCCAGGGCACGGTCTCCCCAGATTTGCTTAAACGAAGAGGTTCCTTTGCTTACCGTTCCTGAATTACTGAAATAAAAACCTTTTGTAGTTACGCCAAAGTCCTCAAAAGAATTGGCACTATTGGCAAAAATAGAATTGGCGCTGTAATCACCGGTATCAAAACCTTTACTTCTTTCTGCACGTCTTCTTTCCTGTTCCTCTTTCTCTTCCTTAATCTTTAATTTTGCAATATATTTTGTGAAATAATCTGTTTTCTGACTGTCATTCATCTTGGCCAGAGAAAGAATACTGTCATTCTTTTTAATCAGGTAATAGTTTTTAGAAATCTTCTTAATGTATTCAGACTGGTCTTTTAAAAGGATTTTTGAAGGCTCATAAGTCATTACAGCAAGCGCAGAATCATAATAACTTCCGGCTCCGATATAATCATTCTTATCAAGGTAGCTTTTACCTATTTCATAATATGCCAATCCACGGATCTGAGGATCAGAAACCTTTTCAAAAAGAGATTTTCTGAAAAATTGCTGTGCTTCATCCTTTTTGCCTGCTTTATTGGCCATTAGCCCTAAAGCATAATAAAATTCATTCTTTCTGGAGCCATACATCCCTTTTTTACTGATTCCTTCCAGGTAGTTTTTTGCTCCCGCATAGTCGCCTTTACCGTTAAAAGTTTTGGCAATGGCAACCTGAGATTTTACTTCAAATTCGAAATCACTGGCGTATTTATATGCTGCAGCATAGCTTTCCCTTGCTTTATCATTCTGGTTAAGATTTTCCAGCACCTGACCTCTCAGATAAGCGATTCTGCTTTTCAGTTTTCTGTCCGAATTCAGTTCAAAAGCATTATCAAGTTCTTTAGCCGCTTCCTCTTTTTTACCAGCATCAAGAAGAGATTCAGAATAATAAATGCTCAGTAGTTTTGCATAGCTTTTACTGATATCTTCACTCTTCAGTTTGGCAAATGTTTCATGCGCTCTGTGATAATCTTTGATTTTATCATATGCAAGCCCCTGATAAATTCTTGCGAGTGCAATTCTTTTATCATCTTTCATACGGGTGAAAACATAATTGAGGGCATCCAGGGCTTCAAGAGATTTACCACGATAAATTCTTGCCTGCGCAAGGATCATACAGGCATCAAAAATCTGCTTGTTTTTCTCTTCACCATTTCTGGTAACAGAATATTTATTAATTGCTTTTAAAGCTTTTGCTTCTGCAATTTCCAGCGTAGTAGCTCCTTTGGCTTGCTCACCGTCAGGTCTTGAAGGTCCATTTCCCTGAGGTCCGCCAGGAATATTCGGAATTCCTGAATTGCCTCTTCCTGAAGGTCTGTTGGCTACTTCTGCCATCTTCATAGAGTTTTCTGCAAAAGCTTCAGTTTGCCCAAGATCACTTCCCAAAGGTTGTTCTTCGTAAGTAAGAATAGGGATATAAGGCGCATAGAAGTTATCCTTATGTCCTTTGTCTCTGGATGTAAACTCACTGTTTAATGCATCTTTCGCATTAAAGAGAGTGTTGTAATATGTGGAAAATCCTTTCAATACTCTTGAACGCTGCTCCGGCTTTTTTGTTTTGGTAGCACAGGAAGCAACAAGACATATGACTAAAAGGAATAATATATTCTTTTTCATTATTCAATATAACTCGCTAATCTGCTTTTTATTATCAGCAGTTTGATGATTTTGTAAAAATAATAAAATTTTATAATGAATAATATTTATATTTCTTGCGGAAATATTTTATTTCTTCTTTAATGAGCGCTTCAAGTCTGATCATCTTTTAAATCAGAGAAGATTCTTTCAGGATTTTATAAACAAGATGGGTAGGAAGCCCCATAATGGTATAATAGCTTCCTGTAAGGCTTGTGATCTTCGCCATTCCCAGCCATTCCTGAACACCATAACTGCCAGCTTTGTCAAAAGGCTTATAGTTTTGAATATAATAAGTTATTTCTTCATCCGAAACCTTGTCCAGAGTAACATCGGCTACATCCGTTTCGGTAATCGTTTTTTCAGCTGTTTTGATGGTAATTCCCGTATACACCTGATGTGTTCTTCCGGAAAGATTTTGAAGCATCTTAAAGGCATCCGCTTCATCTTTAGGTTTTCCAAGGATCAGATTGTCGATAGCAACTACCGTATCAGCAGTCAGAAGCACTTCACCTTCTTCCAGGTTTCTGAAGGCTTCAGCCTTTAAATCAGAAAGGTAAGCGGCAGATTCCTCTATTTTAATATTTTCCGGGATAATTTCTTCACAGTCTATTTTTACGACCTCAAAATCAAAACCAAGGCTTGAAAGAAGTTCTTTTCTTCTTGGGGATTGTGATGCTAAAAGTAATTTCATACAGATACTTATACGGATTGAGTATTATCGTCATGCCAGTTCCCCTGAACTTTCATTACCTGTTCAATCACATCACGAACAGCACCCGTTCCTCCATTTTTAGGAGAAATATAATCGGAAATTCCTTTTACTTCAGGAACCGCATTTTCAGGACACGCCGCAATAGCTGAACTTTCCATGATATGAATATCCGGAAGATCATCACCCATCGTCAGAATTTCTTCGTTTTTAAGATTATATTTCTTCTTAAAATCTTCAAAATCATCTATTTTATTATGAGACTTCGGATAGTAATCCTGAATACCCAGATAATTGATTCTATGCTTTACCATTTCATCATTTCCTCCGGTAATAACACCGATTAAATAATTGTTTTTTAAAGCTTTTACTACCGCATATCCGTCCAGAACATTCATTACCCTGCACATATTTCCTCCGGGAAGCAGATAAACACTTCCGTCTGTGAAAACGCCGTCAACATCAAATACAAATGCCTTAATATCTTTTAATTTCTCTTTATAGCTCATACATTTTCTGAATAGAATGATTCATTGTTTTATAAATGTCAAGACTTTCGTCTTTCAATAACTGCTCATGCAGCTGTAAAATCCTTACATCATTTCTTACGGCTGGCCCTGTTTGTGCCATTTTAGGTTCAATTTCATGAATTTTATGAACCGTTTCATCAATCAGCGGTAAGAAATAATCAAACGGAATATCCTGGGAATCTGAAATTTCTTTAGCCCTTGAAAAAAGATGATTCACAAAATTGCAGGCAAATACAGCTGTCAGGTGAATATATTTTCTTTTTTCGTGATTACTATCCATCACCCTTTCCGAAATCTTTGAAGCAAGATCAAACAATATCTTTTGATCTTTTTCATTTTCCGCTTCTATAAAAAACGGAATTTTTTCATAGTCAAGTTCCTTGGATTTTGAAAAAGTCTGCAAAGGGTAGAAGCTGGATTTTCGATAGTCTCCTGCAAGAACTTCTTTTGAAAGTGATCCTGAGGTATGGGCAACCAGACAGTCTTTTTCGGTTATCATCTTCGAAACTTCCCCCACAGAATGATCACTTACACAGATGATATAAAGATCTGCTTTTTCCAGATGATCTGTAGCGGAAGGAATATTTAATTCTTCAGATATTTTCTTCAATTCTTTTTCGTTCCTCCCAAATAGCTGGGCCACAGGAATGCTTTTCAACCTGAAAGCTTTTGCCATATGATAGGCAACATTTCCGGAACCGATGATTACAATTTGCATATAACAAATATAAGATTTTAAGCTGAGCCGGGAAAGGAAGATTGCTTCAGAAATCCTCTTCTTCAATATAGGCACGTTTATTGCGTAAGTGTCTCATATTAGTTTTAATATTTACATTGAAAATTGAATTTTTAATTTAACTTTCAGCTATTTTTGTAATCCAAAACAATGAAGGCATCTTATGAAGATTAAGGACGCGGAAATTATTTCGTTGATGCAGAATCCACGGACCCAGGATAAAGGGGTTCGTGCCTTGATGGACGCCTATCAAAGCAGATTGTACTGGCACATAAGAAGAATTATTGTGGACGGAGATCTTGCACAGGATACTTTGCAGGAAACTTTTATTAAAGCATATCAGAATTTTCATCAGTTCAAAAATGATAGCCAGTTGTATACCTGGTTGTACAGGATCGCTACCAACGAAGCATTGCAGCAGGTCAACAAAATGAAAAAGATGCAGAAAACTGATGAGGATCCGGAGTATCATATGCAGAATCTCGTCGCAGATAATACAGAAGGAGATGCTGAAGAGATACAGGTTTTACTGCAGAACGCTATACACAGCCTGCCCGAAAAGCAGAAACTGGTATTTATGATGCGGTATTATGATGATTTGCCCTACGAAGAAATATCAAAAATTGTAGATATGTCTGTAGGGACTTTGAAAACAAATTATCATTATGCCAAACAGAAAATAGAAGATTATATTAAAGAAAATTACGAAAAATAATTTTTGACCAACAAAGATGAAAGAGTTCGACATAGAAAAATTAGAGCGTAAAAACATTTACACAGTTCCTGATAATATGTTTGAAAATATTCAGGAGAGCGTTATGAATGATATAAAGACAAGTAAAAAAGCACCTGTCTTTAAGCTGAACTGGATGTATGCAGCAGCGGCATCGCTGGCTTTGATTTTTGGAACAACGTATGTTTTTAATTCAGATAACGATTCCACAGAACAGATACTGAACTCTAAAACAGCTTATGTTGCCAATAACGAAGCGCCGAAAACAGAAAGTGAGCAGGCTTATGAAACTTTAAAATCTGATTTAACTTCTGTTGAAAATAATAATCAAACAGTTGAAAATCAAAAAAATAACAATGTTTACGCTTCTAAAAGTGTAAGCGAAACTAAAAAAACAACAGAGAGCCCTAAACCGGTGAAAACTGTGAAGAAAAAAGAAGAAACACGAATGAATGAATATCTGGACTCGTTTTCTAATTCTGAAATTGCAGAGTTAGCAAGTAATTCGACTCAGGACGTTTATTTGGATATTTATAATTAAAAGAAAATGAAAAAGATATTATTGACGTTTTTGATTATTTATGGCTTTGGATTAAATGCCCAAAGAACAGATTATGATTGGAAAAAGATGGATCCTAAACAAAGGAAAGAAGTCATCAATAATCTTTCTCCGGAAGAGAGAAAAGAACTTCTGAAGAAATTCAGGAACAATATGATCATGGATAATCTGAATGTCGATCCGGATGATAAAGCCGAATTTACACAATTGTATAACGAATATCTGGATAGCCAGAAGCAGATAAAAAGTCAGTTTAATTCCAACTTTGATCCCGAAACTTTATCGGATGACGAAGCCAAAGCTAAGTTGCAGCAAAGTTTTGAAGTAGGGCAGAAGCTATTGGATAACAGGAAAAAATATGCAGATAAAATGCAGCAGGTAATTCCCTGCCAAAAAGTTCTGAAGCTGTTTCAATCCGAAAAGATGATGAAGGATAAAATGGATGAAAGAAAACCTCACGGAAATCATAATGCTTCGGGATCCAAACAGAACCCATAATAGTTTATTTTTTTAATGTTGGACGGCTCTTACAGATCTTTCTGTGAGAGCCGTTTAATTTTACTATAAATTCCTATTTTTGCCGAAAATTTGCAAGATGAAAAAATTATTTTTCTTTTTTTTTCTTTCATCCTTATGGCCAGCTCAAAAGACTGAAATAATTAAGCTTAATGATAATCTAAAAGACAGAAAAGTACTTACAAAGTCACTTACTTTTATTGATAACAGATCCAATAAAAATATAGGAAGTATTCCAGACAAAAAAGATATAGTTGAACTGAAATTTGAAAGTAACGACCTTCCGGGATTTATCGAAAACAAATTCAGAGAAGACAATAAAACACTGGGAAATAATGATATTGTTCTGATGCTGGAAGACCTGAAAGTTTATGAAGAACAGGATAGTAACCGTACATTTAGTTATGCAAAAGCAAGAATTAAACTTTCTAGCTTTATTAAAAGAAATGATAAATACTATTTTATTGGAAGATATAATAACGTAATTGTTTCTAATCCAAAAATTACCGTACATCCTTCTATATTTTTGGCTGGACAGATCTCTGAGATATTTACCCAGTTTATAAAAGCGTCTTATTATCCAAATATCAATCCCGGATATTATATTCCTGAAAATGAAATAAACAGATATGAAGAATATTTAAACAAGGAGTATAAAGCATTTAACAATACTGTTCTTAAAGATGGTATTTATACAAACTTTCAGGAATTTCGAAACCAGAATCCAAATCCTGAGTATTCCCTCAAAAAAAATAAGAAAGGAAAAGTAGTACAGTTAATATATAAAGGTCTTGAGACTTCGCTCTCTAAAATATATTGCTACGTAGAAAACGGAATAGCTTATAAAACGACACCTGTGGGTTTTGATGAAATGAAGAAAGACGATAAAGGCTTTTGTATCTATTCTTCCCGAACCAATCTTTTTGCTTCAGCCCAAACCGGAGGCTTATTCGTTGGAGCAGTGGCAGGAGGTTTAGTAGGAGCTTTAATAGGTGCAGCAATTGACTCTTCATCCAATACCAATGCGGGGGCTGTTCATGGTGTCGGTTTCAGATCTACTATGGAATCCAATGTTTATCTTGATTCTTTAACCGGAGGATATATTTTTGAAAAATAGGAATATTTCCGGAAGGGTGAATTAGAAATACAAAGGTTTTCAATGGAAATTAAATAATTTTATACAATAAGATAATGAAAGACAATAATCTCTCGCTTTTTTTTATCTTTGCAAACTACAAGATTCTTAAATGAAAAACATACGAAATTTTTGCATAATCGCTCATATCGACCATGGTAAAAGTACTCTGGCAGACCGTCTTTTGGAGTATACGAATACCGTTACCCAAAGAGAATTACAGTCTCAGACGCTTGATGATATGGATTTGGAGAAAGAACGTGGGATTACAATCAAGTCACACGCCATCCAGATGGATTATGAGTATAAAGGAGAAAAATATATTTTAAACCTTATTGATACCCCGGGACACGTTGACTTCTCTTATGAAGTTTCCCGTTCTATTGCTGCCTGTGAAGGTGCTCTTCTTATTGTAGATGCTGCACAGAGTATTCAGGCTCAGACTATTAGTAACCTGTATCTTGCATTGGAAAATGATTTGACAATTATTCCTATTCTGAATAAAATTGACCTTCCGTCTGCAAACCCTGAAGAAGTAACCGATGAGATTATGAACCTTATCGGGTGCGAATATGAAGATGTATTAAGAGTTTCCGGAAAAACAGGTGAAGGTGTTCATAACCTTCTTGAGCAGATTGTGGAAAGAATTCCTGCACCCGTAGGAAATCCTGATGGTCCGCTTCAGGCTTTGATCTTTGACTCCGTTTACAATCCTTTCAGAGGTATCGAAGCTTATTTTAAAGTAGTGAACGGAAGTATCACTAAAAATGAAAAAATCAAATTCTTCGCAACAGGAAAAGAATACGGAGCTGATGAGGTGGGTACCTTAAAACTGAAGCAGGTGCCGAAGAAAACAATCCATTGCGGCGATGTAGGATATCTTGTATCGGGTATTAAAGATGCCCGTGAAGTAAAAGTAGGTGATACCATCACTTCTTTTGAAAAACCTGCTGATGCACCGATTGATGGATTTGAGGAAGTAAAACCAATGGTATTTGCCGGGATTTACCCAATCGATTCGGAAGATTTTGAAGAATTAAGATTCTCTCTTGAAAAATTAAGACTGAATGATGCTTCTCTGGTTTTCGAACCGGAAAGTTCAGCAGCTCTTGGTTTTGGTTTCCGTTGCGGATTCTTAGGAATGCTTCACATGGAAATTGTTCAGGAGCGTCTTGACAGGGAGTTCAATATGAATGTGATCACTACGGTACCGAACGTATCTTACTTTGGATATACTAAAAAAGAACCTGAAGTTCCGATTCTGATCAATAACCCGTCTGAAATGATGGATCCCTCAACAATGGACAGAGTAGAAGAACCTTTCATTAAGGCTTCTATTATTACAAAATCCGATTTCGTAGGAGCGGTAATGACTTTATGTATCGAAAAGAGAGGAGAAATTGTTAACCAAAGTTATCTGACATCAGAAAGAGTAGAGTTAATTTTCAATATGCCTCTTGCTGAGGTTGTATTCGACTTCTATGACAGGCTGAAATCAATCTCTAAAGGATACGCTTCATTTGATTATCATCCTATAGGATTCAGAGCTTCCAAGCTGGTAAAAATGGATATTCTTATCAATGGTGACATGGTAGATGCCTTATCTTCATTGATTCACGATTCCAACGCTTATTACATCGGGAAAAGAATGTGTGAAAAACTTCGTGAGCTGATCCCTAGACAACAGTTCGATATTGCTGTTCAGGCTGCATTAGGGACGAAAGTAATCGCAAGAGAAACTATTAAAGCCTTGAGAAAAGACGTTACCGCAAAATGTTACGGAGGGGATATTTCCAGAAAACGTAAGTTATTGGAAAAGCAGAAAGAAGGTAAAAAGAAAATGAAGCAGATTGGTAGAGTAGAAGTACCGCAATCAGCGTTCATGGCAGTGTTAAAGTTAAATGATTAATTATTAATCTATTATAAAGTAAAAACCGCTTCTGATGAAGCGGTTTTTTATGGATTTATTTTTTGCGCGTATATTTTATTTCCATGGTTTTGTACTCTTTTCCTGTTTTGGAATCAGGTCCGTACATTTCCAGTTTTTGAGTATTGTCATCTACAAACGTGAATACTTCTCTGAAATCACAGTCTTTTCCTGGTCTTGAAGGATCTGTCATTTTTCCTTTAAATTCAACCGATTTTGAGGAAGGATTCCAGTCGCCTTCGCTATGCATGATTCCGGTTCCCATATTGTCGATCCATGTACTGACAAACTTCTTTTTTGAATTATCGTATCCTACAATGCTCATTCCTTCAAAAGGCATTCCCATAAAGTCACCTTTATGATTAGTGATCTGATAACGTCCGCCAAACATCATTTTATTCGTAGCCTCAGATTTGCTCATCATAGGTTTTGCTCCGTTTTCCATCCACATAGTGGTTTCTCCGTTCCAGATTCCATCAGACTTGGCAAGCATTTTCTGCATTTCTCCCGGAGTTGAGTACGCCATCCAATCTTTCATGGCGGTTGCTGAATCTACAGGTTTCCACTCAGAGTTTGCAGCCGTAGAACCTGCTTTATCGGTGCCATTGGCTGCAGGTGTTTTTCCTTTTTCACAAGCTATTAATAAAAATGCCGCAGAAAGAATTGCTAATAAATTTTTCATAATAATTTAGTTTTAAGATGGTTAGAATGATGAATTAAATATAAGAACTTTTATTATAACGGAAATTATTTTTTAATACAGGCATAAATTGTAACTTTGTGTATTCATAACGCAAATCAATTTATGGAGTCTCCAAAAAAATTACAGGATATAAAAGTGGCTGTAGATGCCGTTATTTTCGGATATTTTGATAAAAAAGACCTTCAGATCCTTCTGATTAAAAGAAATATTGAGCCTTTTAAAGGTGGCTGGGCTTTACCGGGAGGTCTGGTTCTCGATGATGAAAGTGTAGATGATGCAGTAAAAAGAGAATTGTATGAAGAAGCCGGCATAAAGCCCGATTTTTTAGAGCAACTCTATACATTTGGTAGTCTGGGTCGCGATCCGAGAAACAGAGTTGTTTCTGTGGCTTATTTAGGGCTTGTAAACCCCTCTTATCATGAGCTGTTTGCCGATTCAGATGCCGAAGAAGCCCAATGGTTCAGTATCAATAGACTTCCTTCAGTGGCTTTTGATCATAAAACAATCATTGAGACTGCTCTAAAAAGGCTTCGTACAAAAATTCAATACCAGCCTATCGGCTTCAATCTTCTCAATGAAGAATTTCCTTTTTCAGACCTTGAAAACCTTTATAAAACAATTGTCGGACAGGAAATTGACAGAAGAAATTTCCGCAAAAAAATCATGAGCTACGGACTGCTTAACGAAACCAACAACGTTAAAAAAGAAGGCAGTGGCAGACCCGGAAAACTTTTTACATTCAATAAAGAGAAATATAAAGAGCTGGAAGAACAGGGCTTTTATTTTGAAATTAAATAGTTTGTTTTAAACACAAATTTCACAAATGTCTTGCACGATTATTCGCTAATATTTATAGGCGTTTTCGGAATGCACATTATACAATATTAATTGAAAGACATTCAATAGGAAACATTTGACTCCAGATTGTATTATCGGGCTTCTGTCATTCTGATGGAGGAAGAATCTCGTAGTTGTTTAGATTCATCACTATACTGCATTTCGTTCAGAATAACATTGATGTAATAATAATTTTTAAGATCAAATTCCATTGGCTTTAGCCTAAACGCATCAAATTTGTGTCATTTGTGATCAAAATTTGTGTTATTCGTGTTGATTGAAATTAAATTTTTATCTCTGAAAATCAATCAACTATATTTATTAGTGTAAAATTAACACAAATAAATTTGGTTAATAAAATCATATTCCTTTAAATTTGTGTCAAAATAACGCAATCATGAAATTCACCCTACAAAATATTACAGAACGCTTTCAGAAAAAAGAAAAGATAAAATTTCTTTTTTTCTGGGGACACACGGCAAAAGATGAGGTTACCAAATCATGTTTCAGTCAGTGGTTTCCGGGAACTTTTGAAGAAAACGGAATTACCTATAGAACGGCAGAACATTATATGATGGCGGGAAAAGCCAGATTATTTAATGATGCTGAAATGGAAGAGGAAATTTTAAGAGCCACTACTCCTAATCAGGCAAAAGCTCTTGGCCGAAAAGTGAAAAACTTTGACCCGAAGCTTTGGGATGAACATAAATATCAGATTGTAACCCAGGGAAATCTTTTAAAATTCTCTCAAAACCAGAAATTTAAAGACTTCCTGCTGTCAACCGGAGACAAAGTTTTAGTGGAGGCAAGTCCTTATGATAGAATCTGGGGAATTGGGATGCTGGAAACAGATAACAGAGCTGAAAACCCTTTATTATGGAACGGAGAAAACCTTTTAGGATTTGCTTTGATGGAAGTAAGAGATGAATTAAGAAGGTAAAAACACAAACCAGACACAAAATATTAATTATGGAAAAAATAGAATTACATCCACAGATATTCCTGATTGAAGATTTTCTGACTGAAACGGAATGTGATCATTATATCAGTCTTTCTCAGGAAAAAGTCTTTGAAGAAGCAAAAATCAATGTATTCGGACGCCAGCAGATGAATAAAGGAATCAGAAATAATGACCGATTGATGATTTTTGATACTGCAATTGCTGAAGAGCTTTTTAATAAGGCTGCAGAGTTTCTGCCTCAGGAATATGATGGATATCAGCTTCTTAACTTTAATGAAATGCTCAGAGTTTATAAATATGCTCCCGGACAGCAGTTCAAAATGCACAGAGACGGAAGTTATATCCGAAATGAAAAGGAGAAAAGCTTTTACACCTTTATGATCTATCTGAATGATGATTTTGAAGGAGGAGAAACAGAATTTGAAAACCTGTTTACAGTCGCTCCAAAGAAAGGGACTGCCCTTGTTTTTCATCATCTATTAAGACACGAAGGAAAAACACTGATCAGTGGCTTGAAATATGTTTTGAGAACAGATATAATGTATTCAAAAGTATAAATCAACCGGATCAGAGACATATATTGCTATGTCTTGTTTAATTAGCTTAATATTAACACAAATGAAAATATTTGATCATGGAAAATGAATTAAAACCCAGATTTATCAAATCATTACAAAGAAATAATGATCAGATCAGAGAAGACCGTGCTAGAATCATCGGAGCAGATTCCGAACTGATTTACATGCGCAGAGTGGAAGATATCGAATTAAAAATTAAAAGACTCGAGCGCGAACAGGAAGGGCTTATTGATATCAGTCCTTTAGACAGAAACAGTCTGACTTTTGCGGATTTTAATCCCGAAGCATTCGTTCAGAAAGATATGGAATTATCATTAACAATCAGAAATCTGAATATTCAGCTCGAAGTGACCCAAAAGAGATTTGAATATTTATTTGGAAAAACATTGTAGTCATGGGAAGTACAAGATACGATTTAGGCGCTCGTTATGACAGAGCAAGCAAAGCAGGTTACGGAACAAAATCCGCGGGAGAAATTTTCACCCAGAATGCCAAAAGAATGGCTCACGAATCGATGAATCCTCACGGTATTTCTTTCAGAGAATCCAGAGATTCGGAAGTTCATCCCAATTCAGTTCCGATTATTTTAGGATTGGATGTTACCGGAAGTATGGGACATATTCCTCATGAGCTGATCAGAGAAGGATTACCTAAACTCATGGGAGGAATTATCCAGGGAGGAGTTCCCGATCCGGCCTTATTGTTTCTTGGAATCGGAGATCATGAATGTGATGGCTATCCGCTTCAGGTGGGGCAGTTCGAATCGGGAGATCAAGAACTGGATATGTGGCTCACACGAACTTATATTGAGTCCGGAGGAGGTGGAAATGCAGGTGAAAGTTATCTTTTAGCGTGGTATTTTGCCGCTTTTCACACCAGAACAGATGCGTTTGAAAAAAGAGGACAAAAAGGATTATTGTTTACCGTAGGTGACGAACCCTGTTTAAAAACACTTTCTGCATCCGCGATCAGAGAGATTATGGGAAAAGGACAGCAAACCTACACTCATTTTGAACTGCTGGAAGAGGCAAAGAAAAAATATGAAGTATACCACATCAGTGTTTTGCATTCCGATCAGGCATTGAGAGCAGACAGAGGCTGGAAAGAATTATTAGGACAAAACTGTATTTCCATAGCAGATCACAGGGAAATTCCGGATGTTATAAAAAACATCATCTGTGATAAGTTTAAAAATCAAAGCTTCGGAACAACAGGAACAGGAGGATTAGATCAGTTTCAGATGCTTTAGAAATCTGTCAATGTCATCATAAAATATGAATGCTAGAAACCTCAAAAATTAAAAGACATGAAAAAGGCGCAAATAGTAATAGGACTTGGTTTTGGTGATGAAGGAAAAGGGATTACCACAGATTTTCTGGCTTCTCAGAATCCGGAGGCTGTTGTGATCAGATTTTCAGGAGGGCAGCAGGCGGCACATACCGTAATGATTGATGAAAGAAAGCATGTACATTCCAGTTTTGCAAGCGGTGCACTTCGCGGTCTGCCTTCTTACTTTACCGAGCATTGTACCATTCATCCGGTTTTTCTACTCAATGAAAGAGAAGAGTTAAAAGCAAAGAACGGAAACATTGAGCTGCATATCCATCCATTGGCAAAAGTTACAACTCCTTTCGATGTATGGCAGAACAGAACAAATGCCCGTAATCTGGAACACGGAACCTGCGGAAAAGGAATAGGAGCAACCATGAAAAGACACGAAAGTCCTTATAAACTGTTTGCTATAGACCTCATATCACCCAGAGAAATGCTGATAGAAAAGTTGAAAGGAATTGCCTATTACTATGGTTTTGTAGAAGAAGGCGAGATCAGGGAACTTTTACAGCCTTATTTAAATGCCATTGAAGCTATTGATTGGAAAATAGATGATTATAATTACCTGGCTTCATTCGATCACCTCATTTTCGAAGGAAGTCAGGGTATTTTACTCGATATGGATCATGGCGTTTTTCCTAATGTAACCTATGCTCATACCACTTCTAAAAATGCATACGAAATCTGTAAGCTTTTAAAAATTGAAGATATTGAAATGTTTTATGTCACCAGAAGTTATTCAACCCGCCACGGAAACGGCTGGATAAGCAATGAAAAACAAATGAATCTGAAAAATAATGAAGAAGAAACCTGTACATTTAATGAATATCAAAAGGAGCTAAGAACCGGGGAAATAGATTACAAACTGCTGAATTACGCCTTAAAGCTGGATGGAGCGTATGTATTTCCGACTAAAAAGAATTTAGTTGTTACCTGTCTTGATCAGATTGATGAACAATTTAAACTGGAAAACCTTGAGGTTGAATTTAATGCTGTTTACGGATCTTATTCTCCTTATTCGAAGGATTTTAAGCCCTTTTTAATTTCAAAATAAGTAATCAGGCATAGAGTAAAAGCATTATTTTTATACTTAATAAGAGATTAGAAGAATGATTTAAAGATTGAAAATAATGACCATGAAAGCAATAAAATATATAAAAGGAGATGCTACCTGTCCTGACGCAGGAGGAAATAAAATAATTGCCCATATCTGTAATGATATTGGAGGCTGGGGAAAAGGTTTTGTTACTGCCATTTCAAAAAGATGGAGACAACCGGAGAAAGAATACAGGGAATGGTTTAAAAACAAAGAAAATTTTAACCTTGGAGAAATCCAGCTGGTTCAGACAGAAGAAGATCTCTGGATCTGCAATATGATTGCTCAGCATAAAATAATTACTCATTCGGATGTTCCTCCTATAAGATATGATGCCGTGGAAGAATGTTTATTAAAACTGGCTCATGAAGCTACCCAACAGAATGCTTCAGTACATATGCCGAGAATAGGATGTGGACTGGCAGGAGGAAAATGGGAAGAAATAGAACCTATTATTGAAAGAACATTGCTTGCAAAAGAGATACAAGTATATGTATATGATTTTGAATAAAATTAAATATTAAATGGATAAACTCTTTCTTGCCTCAAAATCACTTACTGGAATAGCTATAGGAGATGCTTTTGGTGAAAGCTTTTTTGGAGAAGAATCTATAGTAAAAATGTATATTCATCAGAGAATTATTACAGAAAGGTCTCTGGATTTTACAGATGATACCATTATGTCAATTGCTGTTTTCAGATCTTTGGAAAAGTTTGGCAGCATCCATCAAGACTTTCTGGCAGAAGAGTTTACTAAAAACTATTATAAGGATATCAACAGAGGATATGGACCTACTATGCATCGGTATTTCAGAGATTTGAAAAATGGAGAGAATTGGAAAGACGTTTCTTATTCAAAATTTGCAGGGCAGGGGTCCATGGGAAATGGAGGAGCTATGAGAGCCTGTACAATTGGAGCGTACTTCTATGATGATCTTAAAAAATTAAAAGAAAATGCCGAGCTTTCCTGCGAGATTACTCATGCCAATAAGGAAGCAATAGAAGGCACAAAAAGTATTGCTTTGGCATCAGCATTTGCTATTCAGGAGAGATTGGGGATCATAAAACTTACTCAGCAAGATTTTATTCAGAAAATTCAAAATGAGTTAAATGATTCTGATATGAAAAGTAAGTTGAATAAATCATTATATCTTGATGGTAACCCAAGTATAGAATTACTAATAAGAACTCTTGGAAACGGAATCAAAATGACAGCTCAGGATACTGTTCCTCTTGTTATCTGGATGTTATCGAGATATAGAAATAATTTTGAGCAATGTCTATGGAATACAGTTTCTGCTTTAGGAGACAGGGATACAACATGTGCAATGGCTGGAGGAGTAAGCATTCTATGTTGTAATGAAAATACAGTTCCTGATTGGACAAAAAATGTTGAAAACTGGAAAAAAAGCAAATTTTATGAAAATTGAATTAATAAAAGGAGACATCACAAAAATCCAAGCTGATGCAATTGTTAACGCCGCCAATTCTTCCTTACTTGGTGGAGGCGGGGTAGATGGAGCTATTCATAGAGCAGGCGGTCCTCAGATTTTGGAAGAATGTATTGCGATCAGAAATAGACAAGGAAAATGCAAAACGGGAGAAGCAGTAGTAACAAATGCAGGAAATCTCTCTGCAAAATATGTTATTCATACAGTAGGACCAGTTTGGAACGGTCACGAAGAAAAGGAATCAACTCTTCTGGCAAACTGTTATCGTAATTCTTTGAATTTAGCAGAAAGCCTTGGTGTGAAGACGATTGCTTTTCCTAATATTAGTACAGGAGTCTATAGATTTCCAAAATTACTGGCAGGAAAAATTGCGGTAGATGAAGTCAGAAAATTTAATTCAGATATTATTGAGAAAGTTATTTTTGTTTGTTTTGATGATGAAAATGAATTGATTTACAAAAAACTATTATATTAAAAACAATGAAAAAACTAACCATATTAAGCGGCGCAGGAATCAGTGCCGAAAGCGGAATAAAAACCTTCAGAGACGGAGACGGTCTCTGGGAAAATCATAATGTAACGGATGTGGCAAGTCCGGAAGGATGGAGAAAAGACAGAGCATTGGTCCTGGAATTTTACAACCAGAGAAGACGTCAGCTTCATGAAGTACAGCCCAACGAAGCGCATCAATTGCTGGCAGAGCTGGAAAAGCATTTTGAGGTACAGATCATTACCCAGAATATAGATGATCTTCATGAAAGAGCTGGATCTACCAATATCCTTCACATTCACGGAGAACTGTTCAAATCATGTTCTTGTAATAATAAAAGCCTGATTTATGAACAAAAAGAAGATATCAATATTGGTGACAAAGCCGAAGACGGAGCACAATTAAGACCTTTTATCGTTTGGTTTGGAGAAGATGTCCCTTTATATCAAAAGGCAAAAGAAATTGTAAAAGAATCGGATATTTTACTGGTTATCGGGACTTCTTTGCAGGTTTACCCGGCTGCCGGGCTTATTCATGATATCAAAGATGACTGTCTTTTAATCGTCATCAATCCTAACGAAACAGGGTTTGGCTACGGACAGAGAGCTGTAGTAATGAAGGAAACAGCTACACAAGGAATGAAACTATTATTTGATAAACTGATCAACCTTGCCTGATGGAAAATAAAGTAAGAGCAGGAATCATGGGGGTCTGCATTGGAGATGCACTTGGTGTTCCGGTGGAATTTAAGAAAAGAGAAGACTTAAAACGTTTTCCGGTAACAAAAATGCTTGAATATATGTCCTGGAACCAGCCCAAAGGAACGTGGAGTGATGACAGCTCACTTACTCTTTGTCTTGCTGATGAACTTGCCAAAGGTTACGATCTGGAAAAAATCGGACAAAGTTTTGTGAAATGGAATAAATATGGTCATTGGACTGCCCATGGAAAACTTTTCGATATCGGAGGAACTACAAGACATGCTCTGGCAAGATTAATCAAAGGCGAAAGTGCTAAATTTTCAGGAAATATTTTTGAAGAAGACAATGGGAATGGTTCTTTAATGAGAATTCTTCCCCTTGCTTTTTATCTTGAAAATGAAGAGGATATTCAGAAAATTTATTTTACAGTAAAAGAGGTTTCGGCGATAACTCATGGTCATTTCCGGTCTGTTTTTGCCTGTTTCATCTATGTCATTTTTGCCATTCAATTGTTGAAAGGAAAAAATAAAAGAGAGGCATACACGCATACACAGAAAGTGTCTTTATAATATGCTGAAAAACAAGGCTTTAATCCAAATGAAATTGAGCTTTTCAGTAGAATTTTAAAGAATGATATTTCCAGATATCCTGAAGATGAAGTTAAGAGTGGAGGATATGTTCTTCACAGCCTGGAAGCTTCACTATGGTGTTTTCTCAATTCAGAAAGCTATTCTGAAGCCGTGTTGAAAGCCGTAAATCTCGGAGAAGATACAGATACTACAGGAGCCATTACCGGAGGAATTGCCGGAGTTTATTACGGATATGAAAATATTCCGCAGGAATGGATTGCTGAACTGGAGAGAAAGGATGATATTGAAGCATTGTGTGAGAAATTACACCAAAAATTAATGAACTAAAACACAAACCATGAACGAAATAGAAAAGAAAAAGATAAGTAAATTTTTAAGCCTGATCTTACGTCATCAGCCAGAAAGTATAGGACTTACACTGGATGAAAACGGGTGGGCAGATATAGAAGAGCTGAGAGCAAAATCAGCCAAAAGAAGAGCGTATTTCACTCCCGAAGAACTGGATGAGGTTGTAGAAACCAATAACAAAAAACGCTTTGCTTTTAATGAAGATAAAACGATGATCAGGGCAAGTCAGGGCCATTCTATTGATATAGATCTGGCTTTAGAGGCCAAACAGCCCCCTGAATTTCTCTACCACGGAACTGCAGAAGCCAATATCTCTTCCATTTTAGAAAAAGGAATTGAAAAAAGAACCCGCCAGCATGTACACTTAAGTGCTGATAAAGAGACTGCTGCAAAGGTGGGAATGAGACACGGTAAACCTGTAATTCTTACCATCAGAACCGGAACAATGCATCAGGACGGATTATCTTTCTATCAGTCTGCAAACAGGGTTTGGCTTACAGATTTTGTAGATGCAAAATACATTTCAAAATAAAATGAGCAGAACATTAGTAATAGGAGACATTCACGGTGGATTTAAAGCCTTACAGCAGGTTCTTGAAAGAGCAGGAGTCACACCTGATGATCAACTGATTTTCCTCGGAGATTATGTAGACGGTTGGAGCGAGTCCTCCCAAATTATCCAGTTCTTAATCGAACTTTCTGAAAAGCAGGAATGTATTTTCATCAAAGGAAATCATGACGTATGGTTTGAAGATTGGCTGGCATTTGGACAAAAACCTGATGTATGGCTTTTTAATGGAGGAAAAAGTACCATAGAAAGTTATGCGGATTATTCTCTTGAAGACCTGGATATTCATCTCGAATTCTTTCAAAGGATGAAAAATTATCATATTGATGATCAGAAACGGTTGTTTATTCATGCCGGATATGTTTCCATGCACGGCCCTGAAAGAGAGGTGTATTCCAGTAATTACCGTTGGGACAGAACTCTGTGGGAAACAGCTGTCGCAATGGATAAAAAATTACAGAGAAACTCGGAATTGTATCCTAAAAGACTGCTTCTGTATAAAGAAATATTCATCGGACATACCCCAACGCTGGATATTGGGATCAAAATACCCGCCAATAAAGCCAATATCTGGAATATGGACACCGGAGCCGCTTATACCGGAGTTTTATCCATCATGGATATTGATACTAAAGAATTCTGGCAAAGTGATCCGCTTCCCTCCTTATATCCTGAAGAAAAGGGCAGAAATTAATACTATTGAGAACAAACCTAACAGGTTTTCAAAACCTGTTAGGTTTCTATTTTAAAATAATTTTACCTTTTAGCCTCTTGCAATTTTGACTGCCAGCACATCCCTTTTCTCACAAAAGATGATTAATTTTAAAGTCTGAAAATATGACTTCAATGAAACTGAAATATCTTTTATTCACTCTAATCTCTACGCTGTTTTTGGCTCAAAAATCATTTCAGACTCCTTTTGAAAAAGGGAATGGTAACCAAACTGTTACCTACGATGAAATGAATAGCTATTATCACGATCTGGCTAAAAATTTCAATACCATTCAATACCTTAAAAAAGGAGAAGATGACAGTGGAAAACCCATTTATGTGGTGATTTATAATCCCTTTCCTGAAAAAGATCTTGAAAAATTAAGAAAAAACAAAGCCATTCTCTTTGTCAACAACGGAATTCACCCTGGAGAGCCTGACGGAATAGATGCTACCATGATGCTGATGAGAGATCTTGCCTCCAAAAAGATTAAAACCCCTCAGAACTTTATTATTGCTGCTATTTCAGCCTATAATGTAAGCGGAATGTTGAACAGAGGATCTTACTCGAGAGCCAATCAAAACGGTCCTGAACAGTATGGTTTCAGAGGAAATGCAAGGAATTACGATCTGAACAGAGATTTTATCAAAGCAGATTCCAGAAATGCCAGAAGTTTTCAGGAGATATACCAGTGGCTCAAACCGGATGTCTTTATTGATAACCATGTCAGCAATGGAGCAGATTATCAATATACGTTCACCTATATTTCTACCTTTAAAGAACGCTTGGGAAATACCCTGGGAAACTATTTCTACAATGATTATCAGGCTAAAAATCTTGAAGATATGAAGAAATTGGGCTATGAAAGTACGCCTTATGTCAACATTCACGGAGATGTACCGGAAGTAGGATTTGCCTCCTTTGAAGACTCTCCCAGATACTCTACGGGATATACTTCCCTTTTCAACTCGTTGGGAACCGTTCCGGAAACCCACATGCTGAAGCCTTATGACAAAAGGGTGGATGCTACCTACAAATATATGCTGGTGAATCTGCAGAACTTAGATAAAGATTATCAGAAAATAAAACAGCTTCGTATTAAAAATTTAAAACAATATCAGGCAGGAAAACAATATGGCATCCGTTGGAAAATAGATTCCACAAAATTCTCTACGATGGATTTTAAGGGCTATGAAGGAAAATACAAACCCAGTGAAGTTTCAGGGAAGCCAAGGCTGTATTATGACAGAAACAAACCTTTTACAAAAAATATAAAGCTTTTTACAACAGCAGTTCCAACCGGATATATTACCATTCCGAAGTATTATGTCATTCCACAGTCGCAATATCGGGTGATTGAAGAATTTAAAAGAAATAAAATTCTGATGAAACCAATAGAGAAAGACAGTACAATAGCCGTTGAGTCTTATAAAATCAAAGATTTTAAAACCGTTAAAAACCCGTATGAAGGCCACTATCTGCATTTTGAAACAACAGTGGACACTGCTCTGAAAAACATGACATTTGCTGCCGGGGATTATCTGGTTTCTACCGATCAGCCTGGTGTAAAATATATCATAGAAACACTTGAACCTGAAGCATTAGACTCATTTTTCAACTGGAACTTTTTTGACGGAATTCTGGCTCAGAAAGAATATTATTCCGCCTATATTTTTGAAGATACCGCTGCCGAACTCCTGAAAAAGGATAAAAAGCTGAGAGAATCCTTTGAAACAGCTAAAGCATCGGATAAAAAATTGTCTGAAGATGGAGAAGCACAACTGGATTGGATCTACAGACATTCTCCTTATTTTGAGGAGAAAACGTTTAGACAGTATCCTGTTTATAGGGTGTTGTAGAAGTTTTTTGTAAAAAACAAGATTATTTCTTTTTTTTCATGTCGATTTGTTAATAAATATGTTTTGTTTTTATTAAATTAGCCGATAAAACAAACACATGAAACAAATTTATCAATTCGTAACATTGCTGTGCTTTGTACCAATAGGTCTGCTTGCACAATATTCTCAAAGTTTTGATTCGGCAACAATACCTGCTGATTGGACCGTAATTAATGGAGGAGATTCCGGAACCTGGGAAACTTTGGATTCCTATGATTCCTCATTCAATGCTCCTCATTCAGGATCTCATTTTCTGGGATTGGAATATGGCAGTACTGCGCATGATGATTATGTCATTAGTCCTGCCATAGTAGTTACCGCAGGAGTATCAGATAAGCTTACTTTCTGGGCAAGAAACAGAGGGTCAGGACTAGCTGAAACGGTGGATGTAAAAGTTTCAACAACAACACCTACCGTTGCAGGGCTTACCAACACGCTCGCAACAGCAGTAAAACCACCTACTTCGTGGAATCAGTACACTTACGATCTGACTCCTTATGTAGGGCAAACAATTTATATTGCTTTTCATTCCACTACAGAAGATATCTGGTTTATAGGGATAGACGATTTCCAGATTTCAGCAAATAATCTTGCGGTTTCTGATGTAAAAGCGGATAACAGCCGTGCATCTATCTATCCAAATCCGGTAAAAGATATCTTATACATCAAAAATAAAACAAAGATATCTGAAATCAATATCTATGATTTTAGTGGAAAACTGGTGAAAAAAGAAATGATGGGCTTAGAAAACGGAACTATAAACGTAAGCGAGTTGGCCGCAGGAAATTATATAATAAAAATAAAAGATAAAGAGACTGAAAAGGGCTATAAAATCATTAAGAAATAAAGTTTCTTATGCATAGAATAAAAAAGACGTTTCAAACGAAACGTCTTTTTTATTTATCTTGGTAAACCTCTCTTCAGGGCTAATTCTGCTCTTTTAATTGCCATTTTCTCTTTCCAGTCCATATAATTTTTTTTGAAATTGGACTTCATGATGTCGTCGAATTTACGCTGTACGGTAAGATTCCACAGTGAATGTGCTTTTACTGCCCACGATTTGTCCCAGGCTCTTAAAGAAATTGAGAAACTTCCGTCCAGGTATTTCATCCAGTGCCACCATCCTGTAGGCATGAATAAGGTATCTCCATGTTCCAGAAAACACTCAATTCCTTCTACACCATCCAGTGCCGGAAACTTGGTGAAATCAGGATTTTCAATATCATAATCTTCCAGGGCATAGGTTGCATATGGAATCTGATAAAGTCTTTCTTTCCATTTATAATCAAAAAGAAGAATGTGCTTTCTTCCGTTGAAGTGAGTATGGAAAATATGGGCCATGTCAATGTCAAAATGAAGGAACGTTACCGATCCTTTTCCGCCAAAGAACATATTGGGATATTTATCCAGAAAACCTCCCATTAATTCCTTGGGAGAAATATAATCTTCCAACAATTTTGGGGCATATTTTATAGGATCGAAAAGAAATATTCTGAGATCAGTAGGCTCCCGCTGGATAAGATCTATATAATCTCCAAACTTCATTTTTGCTGCCGATGCATTGATGGGAGCAGAAGGATCTGCCTTTGAACTGTCATATAACGGAACCTCCACATCTCCTACAACTTCCTTCATATATTCCATCGTCCATTTTTGATAAGCAGGCCATTTTTTTGCCATATTCCTGATGACAACGGGCCTTCTTGGCTTCAGATATTTTGCGTAGAATTCTTCTTTTGAAATGTCTTCTACAACATCTATAGGCTTTAAAATAATTCCCATTTTATAAATTTTATGTTACAAAATTATTAAATATATATTTATGTAATAGCGTTTAATTTTTTTTTTAATCTATGATTCAAATCAGATTTTACTATTTAGAATAAGTAAGAATATTAATTCCTTTACTTCCTTTTAAAATTGTTCTTTATGTAATAAAAAAAGACAATATCTATCCGGATAATGTTACAGAAATTTAAAAATAATTTCCTACTCCTTTTGCATATTTTTTATGCCAAACATGATCTTATGATGAAATAAATATTGGAAAAGAAACCTTCAACTGTTTATGATTTTGTTTGAGAATATTTCTTTTTTAAACAAAAGTCAAAAGCTTGAAAATTATCACTATGTTTGTAGTGATACTGATTTAACCTTTGAGGGTAAAATTGATCTTTATAAAAGTGTAACAAAAAACCACAATGATTAACTAATTGAGCAAATAATAAGTATGAAAAAAAATATTACTTTATTTCTGATGCTTTTCTTTACTGTGCTTACTTTTGCTCAGAAAACGATTTCAGGAAAAATTACTGATGATGACGGGGTGGCAATACCAAGTGCCAGTGTTACTATAGAAGAACCCGGCAAAGATGCTATTCTTGCTTACGGAATTACCAACTCTAAGGGAGAATATAAGGTAACTTTCACTTCCGGAGAATCCAATGTGGATCTGAAAGTGAAAGCATTCAATCAGAAACCTCTTACCAAGCAAATCAATAACAGCGATCAGACTCTGAACTTCAAAATGCAGTCTGAAGCCACAGAAATTAAAGAAGTACAGCTGAAAACAAAGATGATTACCGCAAGAGGCGATACCATTTCTTACGATCTTAAAGCATTCAACAGTAAAAATGACAGAACCCTTGCAGATGTTATGAGAAAGATTCCGGGGATTGAAGTCAATAAAGACGGAACAATTCTTTATCAGGGAAATGCCATCAATAAATTCTACGTCAATGGAAAAGACCTGATGGAAGGTGGTTATGGAACCATCAACAACTCACTTCCTAAAGATGCCGTACAGAAAGTAGAAGTTCTTGAAAACCACCAGCCGGTAAAAATACTTCAGGATAAAGTACCTTCAGATCAGGCTGCCATCAATATCAAACTTAAAAACTCTGTTACCATGACCGGTAGAGGCGAAGTAGGAACCGGTTTCGGAGATCCATGGCTTTGGAATGTAAAGCTGACTCCCATGTTTTTCGGGCAGAAAAGCCAATGGGTAGTCAATTATAAAACCAATAACATGGGGGAACAGGTAGAAAATGAAGGGAATATTCTGGCTTTCGGAAGTTCATGGGAAGGAAGAAGAAGTAATATTTCTCAAAATAACTGGCTGAGTGTAGAGAATGCATCCGTGCCTGATCTTCCGGTAAAAAGATATTTGATGAACAGCGTTCATTATTTGTCAGCTAATTATTTAACAAATATTGATAAGAAGAAAGAATGGGAGCTTAAAGCTAACGCAAACTATACTAATAATGCGGTAGAAAGAGAATCGAACAGTATTACCAGAGATATCCAGCAAGGAACACAATACACGACCAGATTCCTGAACAATTTCTATACAGATAAATTGAAGGGAGAATTGATATTTACGAAGAATGCCAAAAAAGGATTCTTTAAAAATACAACTACATTTTCTCAGTTTTGGAATGCAGACAGAGCTGTTGCAGAAAGAAATGATAAAACCGGATATAGATTTGGAAATGAAGCTTTAGAATCTCCTACGACATCTTTCCAAAACTCTTTAAGTACAATTATCCCTTGGAAAGAAAAAATGGTGAATTTTAAGTCTTATATAAGCTATCAGGATGATAGACAGACATTAGAAATTAGCCCTGCTAATTACCTGCAGTTTCCTTATAGAGATTCGCTTAAAGGTCCTTTAAAAACAATAGATTTTGCGCCGGGAAGTACAGCGTTACAGTATTTCAGAATCAAGTCTTTAGATACGTCACATTCTGCAAATATCAGTTTCACTACAAAAGGATGGACCTTTACACCACAAGTAGGATTTGATCTGTCAACAGATAACCTTACCACCAACTTTGATGGAAGCACAGTTAATAATAAACCGGATTTCGCAGGCTTAGCTTATGAAAATGATTTAAAATTCACAAGAATCAATCCATCTGCATCTGTAGGAATTAATTATAAATCTGAATCGTGGAGTCTATTTTCAAGTTTCCCGGTAAACTTCAATAATATTAAGGCTGAAGATGCTTTTAGAAATGTTTCCAAATCATTAAGTAAAGTAACCTTTACACCCAATATTTTTGCCCAATATTCATTTGCTTCATTCTTTAAAGCCAGCGTGAATGCAGGAATAAGCAATAATTTTGGAGATATACAGACGGCTTATGCAGGGTATATCCTGACAAGTCCGGGAGGATTTAATGTAATGAACCCTAAAAATCCGATACCTGAAACCAATACAAAAAATGGAGGACTACGATTAGAGTACAGAAATCCTTTGAACAATCTGTTTTTTAACGTGGGCTACAGGTTAACTGATACAAAAAACAATTTACTCGCCTCAAGCGCTGTCAACGAATTAGGATTTAGCGTTATTGAGTATATAGAAAGTGAAAATAAAAGAACAAACAATAGCCTGTATGTAGAAATTGGAAAGTATTTTCCAAAATTCAAAACCAATGCTTCAGTAACATTTAATGATACAAGTTCAAAATCACAGTCCAGAAGAAATGATCAGGATATTGACACCAAAAATAATGGGAATACATTAGGATTTAAATTCAACAATACCTATTTCTCATGGATGAGTATTGATTTTAATATGACCAAATCATGGAATAAACAAAGTAATGGAATCATCCAGAATGATCTTGGAAAAACCGAATCTTACACTCATAACTTAAATGTATTCTTTTATCCTTTAGAAAATCATACCATTGGTTTTTACTGGGACCAGATCAATTCAAAACTGGGAGATACAAAACTAAACAATGGATTTTTTGATGTTTCATACCAATTCAGCTGGGCAAAGAAAAAAGTTGACTTTGAATTGAAATGGATGAATATTGCAGACCGAAAAGTATTTGAAAGAATAAATGTCGGAGATGCTACCATTACACAAACAACCATGCAGCTCCGCCCAAGCCAGGTGATGTTTACCGTAAAATTCAATTTTAAATAAAACAAGAAACCAATCCACGCGGATTGGTTTTTTGTTGAGATATACTTAGATAGTAATTAAAAGCTTTGCTGGTCTGCTGAAGGCCCATAGCTTCCTGGCAAAGGAATATTGTTCAGTCTGTAATACACTCCCAGTTGAGCCCTGTGATGGGTGATCTGATTTAAAGCATGGCGTATTGCTCCGTATTTGCTCCAGCTTGCCAGCTCATGACCATCATTTTTAATCGTCCAGCTGGGATTCAGATCATCTTCTGTACTGTTTTCCAATGCCGTTTTGGCCAATTGGTAGTCCTCCTCCAGCTTTTTCATGAGTTCACCCCTCGTAGAAAGAACGACAGGTTTGTAGTCTCCTTTGGCAAAATCCAGTTCGGAAGTTTTTAAAATAGTGTTTGGCCATTCAAAAACTTCTACCAGATGAGCGGCAAGGGGCATCATTTTCATGCTTTTTTCATGAGGAGCATAATCGTTTTTTCCTTCCGGGAACAGTTCAATAAATTTTTTCGTGGTTTGAAATTCTCCCTCCAGCTCGGATTTTAATTGAGATAAAGTGTCCATAATATTTTGTTTTTTAGAAACTTAAAGGTAAGCGTTTTAAAAATGAAACCGTTTTAAGAGAATCATAATTTTTTAATTCTTATAACATTAAGGATAAATGATAAATAAAATTTGAAAAAAACTGTAACAAAATAAAACATGCGATTACTAATTATATAAAACTTGCTATAATGAAAAAATTATTCTCCCTATTTCTTATCGCTCTTTTTGCTTTTGCTGGCGCTCAGGAATCAAAAGAGACTGCAAACCGTTTCTTTTATGAACTTACTTTTAAGCCGAAGAAAGATTCAGCAAAACTAGATAAGATCATTACTATCCTTGATATTACTCCTAAAAAATCAATCTATCAGGATTATACAATGCCTGCCCAGGATTTTATCATTAAAGTTCAGATAGAAGAAATGGAGAAAACCAAATCTTTTAAGGATATGACTAAGCTGATTAAGTGGCCGAAATTTTCCTATAAGATCATCAAGACTTATCCTGACATGAAGGTACAGTATGTAGACAGAATCAGCAGAAACCTGTTCTCATATGAGGACGACCCGAAGCTGGAATGGAGTATTCTACCAGATAAACAAAAAATAGGAGCATACAATGCTCAGAAGGCAACTACTGACTTTGGAGGAAGAAAATGGACGGCATGGTTCAGTTCAGACATCCCTTTTCAGGATGGTCCATATAAATTTAAAGGACTTCCAGGCCTTATTGTAAAAATTGAAGATGCTGATAAAAACTATTCATGGCAGTTGAGTGGAAACAAAAAGATAGAGAACTATGATGAATTGTCTTATGCGGATAAGATCAATGCTAAAATGGGAATGATGAGCAATACAATAACGCCTACATCGAAAGAAAAATTCCTGAAATCTTACGAAGGTTACAAAGCAGATCCTTTTGCCGAATCGAGACCTTATATGACCGCAGAAAATATGAGCAGACCAATGCCGGGAACAGATGGAACCGTAGGAGACTTTATGAAGAGATTGGAAAAGCAGGTAAAAGATTTCTTCGGATCTAATGATAATCCAATAGAAAAAGAACAAGCTTCTGATAAGAAGAAAAAATAAGCATTCATATCAACTAAATTATATTTTGAATCAACCCAGATACAGCAATGTGTTTGGGTTGATTTCTTTTTATTGAAAATGTTCCATTATGGATTATATAGGATTGAAGAAAACACTATTTTGAACTGATATTCAAGAATAAACAATTATTTTTCATTATATGTTTGTTTTACAACAAATTAAAATACTATGGGTTAATAGTCAAAAATAGTTGGTGAAATTCTTTATAATGCCGATTGTTACTTATGTTACAGGAAGTTTATTGAAACAAAGTTCAATAAACTTTTTTATTTCTGAAAATTCAAAAAAATCGTTGTTGGGACTGCTTTGGTTGCCAAAAAAAATTTTAAGAATGAAAAAGCAGAAATAAAAATAATTAAAAAATTGGATCAGGCTAAGATGAATTTGGAGGGATGTATTGCAATTGCATCTTATGTTGGGAGTTACAATCCTTCATATGGGCTGCAATGATGGCAGAATGTGTACACAGATGATTAAAATATTAGAATAATATTCATATGAATCAGCCCAAATACATCACTGTATCTGGGCTGATTTCTTTTAGGATAATAATTTCTCATACTTAATGAGAAGAAATTTTAAAAAATTATTCAAAAAAAATTTGATTTTATTTTTTATTCTTATATGTTTGTTAAAACTAATTTAATTTATTAAACCATGAAAAAAATTATTATTGCATCACTATTGATGACATCAGCGGTTGTATTTGCTAAAACAGAAAATCCAAAATTAAATACAGTCGAATCCAAAAGTAAGACAGAAGCTGTTCTTAAAGCAAAAAAGAATTTTAAAGATGAAAATGTGGTAATAAAAGTTGCAAAAGCAAAGGTAATGAATCCCTTCCAGCAATGTGTATTCAACAATTCAATGTCTATTTCCTTAATGTATATATCTATGGGAATTCCTACTTCAGAAGGCTTTGCTGAGGCAGCAGCAACAGCTAGCTGCATGGCTAGTTTTGGAGGTCTTTAATTAACTAAATATTTAAAAATTATAAGGTTCAGGAAGTTTTCTTTCTGAACCTTGTTATTTAGATTAAATTTAAATAGCGTATATTTGCAAGACTAAAAATCAGGCTTTGAAAGAGAAAGGATTACATAAATTAAGTGGATTCCCTAAAAATAAAATGGGGAAGATATTGGGGTATGATAACGACCATCTTAAAATGCCCAATAAAATTATTGAAATGGGACTTCTTCCGGATACCCTTTTCAGGATTTTGTATCAGGCTCCGTTCAGCGGGCCAATGTATGTAGAATTTGGAGCAGAAAAAAGCCGGATTGCTCTTCGTGAGGAAGAAGGAGATTACATCATTGTTGAAGAATTGAATTAATGCAGGAAAACAAGAAAAAACAGATACTTTTAGTCGGGAATCCTAATGTAGGAAAGTCAACGGTTTTCAACACGCTTTGCAACAAAAAGCAGAAAACAGGAAACTACGCCGGCGTTACCGTTGCAAGTCATTCGGGGAACTATGTTTACAAAAATGAAGAAGTTGAGGTGATAGATCTTCCAGGTTCTTACAGTGTATACCCGAGTTCAGAAGATGAGGCTATTTTTTCCAAATATCTTATCGATGAGCAGAAGAACTACGCAGGAGTTGTTTATATTCTTGAAGCATTAAGTTTAAAAAGAGGGCTGCTGCTGTTTCAGCAGATTCAGGATCTTGGTATTCCTATGATTTTGATTGTCAACCAGATTGATCAGGCTGAAAGAAGAGGGATTACGATAGATATTCAAAAATTTTCCGATGCATTAGGTATTAAAATTATTCAGACCAATGCCAAGGAACAGATCGGGATTGATGAAGTAAGGGAAGCTGTTTATAACAGCGAGTTTGTAAAAACAGACAAACTTTCTTTTGAAACCCCAAATGAACATAGAGACTTTATTCAGAAACTGTCAGCAAATAAAGGTTTCGATAACGAATACAAAGCATGGATGAGCCTTTCCCTGGGAACAGATCTTGGAAGAATTGGCTCAGTAATGGAACAGTTGAATGAATCAGATTCTAAAAGCCTGGTGCCTAAAAGGTTGCAGGTTCAGGAAACCGTTAGAAGATATCAGAATGTAGACAAAATACTGGCTGATGTCATTTCTAAAAAAGCTCAGTTCAAAGAATTGTTAACCGAAAAACTGGATAAAGTTTTAGTTCATAAATTCTGGGGTTATGTTGTCTTTTTAGCTATTCTGCTGGTTATTTTCCAAAGCGTTTTCTTCCTTGCAGAATATCCGATGAGCTGGATTGAAGAATCCTTCTCATGGCTGGCAGCATTCACCAATGAACATCTTCCGGAAGGACCAATTAATTCAATGATTTCAAATGGAATTGTTCCGGGAATAGGAGGAATTGTGGTTTTTGCACCACAGATTGGAATCCTGCTGTACTTCCTTTATTTATTGGAAGATTCAGGATATATGGCAAGAGTGGTATTCCTGATGGACAGGCTGCTGCGCCCCTTCGGGCTTAACGGAAAAAGTATCGTTCCCCTTGTATCAGGAACTGCCTGTGCGATCCCGGCGGTGATCTCTACAAGAAATATTGAAAATGTAAAAGAAAGATTGCTCACGATATTGGTAACCCCATTTATGACATGTTCTGCGAGACTTCCTGTTTACAGCATCATTATCGGACTGATTATCTCAGAAGGAACATTCCTGGGAATAAAATATAAAGCACTGGTCTTGATGGGAATGTATCTTCTAGGATTTTTAGTGGCTTTATTCTCAGCAGCAATTCTTAAAAGATTTATTAAAAGTAAAGGAAAAACATACCTGGTAATGGATCTTCCTGCCTATAAAAAACCACTTTTCGGATATGACTTTAAAATGGTTTTAGGAAAAGTATGGGACTTCATTACCGGAGCCGGAAAAATAATTTTCATCGTAAGTATCATTATCTGGTTTTTAAGCTATTTCGGGCCAAGCCAGAAAACAAATGAATTTGTAGCAGCAGATGTTCATCTGGATCATTCTTACCTTGCTAAAATGGGTAAAGGAATAGAACCCGTAATCGCTCCGCTCGGCTACGACTGGAAAATGGGAGTAGGAATCCTTACAAGCTTCGTGGCAAGAGAAGTTTTTGTGGGAACAATGTCTACACTTTACAGCCTGGAAGATGATGCCCCGGAAGTAAAAGTTATTGATAAAATGAGAAGAGATGTAAAACCCAACGGAGAAAAAGTCTTCAGTTTTGCAACCGGAATTTCGGTGCTTCTTTTCTACGCATTTGCAATGCAGTGTGTTTCTACACTAGCAGTAGTCTACAGAGAAACCAAAAGCTGGAAATGGACCGGCTTTCAGGTGGTCATGATGACAGGTTTGGCCTATTTTGTGTCGATGATCGTATATCAGATTTTAAAATAATGGATTCATCATTAATTTTTCAATACGTACTTGTTCTGTTAATCGTAGCATTCGCCTGCTACTCTTTATTTAAAGTACTTAAAAAGAATTTCGCACCAAAGAAATTCAGTTCCAAAAGAACCAGCTGTGATAAAGATTGCGGCTGCAGTTAAAAAATATTCTTATTTATCTTGTTCTAAAGCTTTTGAAAATATTAAATCCTTCACTTCTGCCCGTACCGGTACTTGAATCAACCTGCCGGTAAACAAGATTTCCGCCGGTAACCTCAAAAATAAGGTCATCACCCGTTTGAACATCAAAAGTAAGTGTATTGGTTCCTGAGCCTTGAACCGTTAAAGAATTAGAATTGTTATTTGCGAAATCGTGACCGTTGGAACTTATGATAAAACCTGAACCCCTGGACCAGGTAACCGTAGCATATTTAACGACACCCGTACCGCTTTGTCCTTGAACAAACCCTGTCAGTACAGTAAAACCGAGAATACTTCCTGAATTCACAGAGCACAATGTCTTATTCGTGGCTCCTGAAGTTGTATAAGATCCGTCAAAAGTTAAGGAATTACTGTTGGCTGTTTTCAAATCAAACTGTTTCACCAAATTCCCATTTTCATCAGAAATGAGTGGAGAAAAGAGATTATAATTAATCCCCGTATTTTGTCTCCCATTTGTTGTACTTACCGTATTGATCTTTAATACCGATTTTGTATTCGTTCCTGTATTAATGCCTAGTTGTGCGTCTGGCGATGTAGAATTAATTCCCATATTGCCGTTATTTAAAAGCGTAAATTTTTCCAGCAATCCGGAATCAGATATTCTTAATGCCTTTGTAGAAGAATTACCGGTGGATACAATATCAACCTTTGAAGTTGGGGTATTCGTATTGATTCCAAAGTTCCCTGTCTGTGCAAAAATGCTATTTCCTGTTATAAGACAGCTGATAATAAGAATGTTTTTCATAAATTATCTGGATTTAAAGCTATAGTAAACATTAAAAGGGACGGAGGTGGCTCCAGAACCGGTAATATTATAATTTAAAGTTCCCATATTAGAGCCAGCCCCTACACTTCCGGTTAAGTTTACAGAAAATGTCAAGTCTGTTCCATTGGTAAAATTAAATACAAGAGTGTTGGTTCCAAGACCATTAATCACCATTGGATTAACCGTTGCAGAAGAACTGTCATATCCATAATTAGATACCAAAAAGCCGGCATTACGAGTCCACATAACATCAGCATACAAAACGTCTCCGGTTCCTAACGTGAAATCAGGAGTAAGTATTTGAAAACGTACAACATTTCCTCCGGAAAGATTGGTAAGGGTTGTGTTTGTTGAGGTTGCTGTATAGGATCCGTCAAAGGTTGAAGCCGTTCCACTGGTTGTTTTGATATCAAATTGCTTAAATACATTTCCGTTATTATCCACTACCAGGCTGCTGAACTGATTATAGTTAACTCCTGAAGCAATAGTCTTATCTTTAGTATTGCTGAGGTTATCTAATTTTAATACAGATTTTGTAGCCGATCCTGAATTAATGTTTAATTGGGCTGTATTGGCTGCTGCCGAAGAACTGTTTATCCCCACATTACCATCATTTTGAATAGTAAAGATTTCTGTAGGATTTGAATTGGTAATTTTTAAAGCCTTCGTTGCATTGGTATTTCCTGATGATATAATATCTAATGTGGCGATAGGCGTAGTATTATTGATCCCAACATTCTGGCAGAAGAAAATGGAAGGAGTAAATAATAAAATAATTTTTTTCATTGAATAGTAAATTTTTATTACACAAATTTAAAAAAACATAAATTAATAAAGGAATCTGAAAAATGAGAACAAAATGTTAAAAATAATACATTTATGTTGATTATGATAGAGTATTTTTCTGTTAATTAAAAATAAAACACAAATTGCTTTGTTTTTTATTCAGTATTAATAAAAAAAAATAATTATGCATTAAAATAAATTGAAAAAATCAGTAATTTCATTTTCTAATGTAAATTACTCGATTTGAATTTTTTTAAAGCAGGATTATCCATTTTATTTTCTTTATTTGTTCTTCAGGTAAAAGCACAGTCAGATACCTTAAACATCAAGTCTTATGCAGAACAGGTGATGATTCGCCTTAATCTTGATACGAATCTTGAAAAATACATTCTTTCCCAGGGAAAAAATGATAAAATAGAACTGTCTATCAATAACAAAACTAGAACATCTGTATCCGTTGACTATCGTGTTATAAGTGCTACCATTTCTTTTTCTCCCAAATTTATCCCGGGAAATAATGAGGATGATTTGAAAGGAAAAAGCTCCTATACAGATTTGAGCTTCAGGTTTTTCCCCAAAAGATTTATCCAGAATCTTTATTATAAAAAAGTAAAGGGATTTTATGTGGAAAATATGAAAGATTTTATTCCGGACTGGAAGGAGACAGATGCTTATTTACAGTTTCCGGACCTAAAAGTACTGAGTTTTGGTGGAACAACATCATACGTACTCAATAAAAATTTCTCAGCCAAAAGTATATATACTCACAGTGAATGGCAGAAAAAAAGCAGCGGAAGCTGGATTCCCTATCTGGATTATGATGTTAGCTTTTTTACCAACACAATCAATGAAGTGAAAAACAAAGAGGTTCAGTATAAGATAGGCGGTAATATGGGATACTTTTATAATTGGATTATAAAAGATAAGGTAAATATTGCTCCTTATCTTTCTGTAGGTCTTGGGGGACAGTTTTCAAGCTCCACTGAGGAGAATAAGAAGAAAGAAAATGAACAGTTTGTAACCCTGAGAATGGAAGGAGGACTCCACGTCGGATATAATTCGGAACATTTACTTTTTGGAGCAAGAATGAGCTTTAAGACTTATACCTATCAGAAAAACCAAGAGGCAGTAGAAAATAATAATCTGTACGGACTTATTTATCTGGGGTATCGTTTTGCACCACCGAGAGTTGTGAAAAATACCTATGATAAAGTCCAAAAAAAGATTCCTGTTTTATAAGTTGAAGGGTCTTTTAAGTATCTTTGCGTTGGAAAATTCAGAAAAACAAAATAAATTAAAAACATCATGTCATTAATAAAATCTATTTCCGGAATTCGCGGAACCATTGGTGGTAAAGTAAATGATAACTTAACACCGCTGGATGTTGTAAAATTCGCATCTGCATTCGGAAGCTGGCTTCAAAATAATAAAAACAAAAAAGATCTTACGCTTATCATCGGTAGAGATGCAAGAATCTCCGGTCAGATGGTGTCTTCTTTAGTAACCGCTACATTGCAGGGATTAGGAATTAATGTGGTAGACCTGGGGCTTTCTACAACGCCTACAGTAGAAGTAATGGTTCCTGAGCTGAATGCAGACGGAGGAATTATCCTTACCGCTTCTCATAATCCAAAACAATGGAATGCTCTGAAGTTATTAAACGAAAAAGGAGAATTCATTAGTGGTGAAAACGGTGCTGAAGTATTGGCCCTGGCAGAAAGTGAAGACTTCAACTATGCAGAAGTAGATGATCTTGGAAAATATGAAACAAGAGATGATGCTTTTGATATCCATATTCAGCAGATTCTGGATTTACCAATGGTAGATGCAGAAGCCATCAAAGCAAAGAATTTTAAGGTTGTTCTTGATGCGGTAAACTCTACAGGAGGAATTGCCATTCCTATGCTTTTGGATAAATTAGGATGCGAAACGATTAAATTATACTGTGAGCCTACAGGTCACTTCCCACACAATCCTGAACCTTTAAAAGAACATTTGGGAGATATCTGTGAATTGGTGAAGAAAGAAAATGCAGATTTAGGAATCGTTGTAGATCCGGATGTAGACAGATTAGCTCTCATTGATGAAAAAGGAGAAATGTTTGGTGAAGAATACACATTGGTAGCGGTTGCAGATTATTTATTGAAAAATAAAAACGGAGCAGCTATTTCCAATCTTTCTTCAAGCCGTGCACTGAAAGATGTGGCACAAACCCATAATTCAGAATACTTTGCAAGTGCTGTGGGAGAAGTAAACGTAGTCACCCTGATGAAAGAGAAAAATGCTGTCATCGGAGGAGAAGGAAACGGAGGAATTATCTACCCTGAGTTACATTACGGAAGAGACTCTTTGGTAGGAGTTGCGCTTTTCCTGACTCATTTAGCCAAAGAAAATAAAACCGTTTCTGAACTGAGAGCAGGATATCCGAGCTATTTTATGGGGAAAAAGAAAATAGAACTTACACCAGAGATTGATGTAGATGCTGTCTTAAGTAAAATGGAGCAGGAATATCAGAATGAAGAAGTTTCTACAGTAGATGGTGTAAAAATAGACTTTGAAAACAACTGGGTCCACCTTAGAAAATCCAATACGGAGCCGATTATCAGAATCTATACTGAAGCTAAATCTCAGGAGGAAGCAGATCAGTTAGGTGATGATATCATTAGCAAAATCAGAAGTTTAATCTAAAAATACAGGAAGAACGGACAATGAGTCTGTTCTTTTTTTATATCAGAAATGTTTCAGGCAGCTGTGGATGGAAAAATTAAAATGGAGACACAAGAAATAGATAGTAAAGATATCGAATCGGCATGAAACGCTGAGATACAAAGCGGAAAACACCTTGTTATAAGAATTTAACCCCAATTTCCGGTTTTTTATCCACAATCCTTTTATCGGTTTTCTTTTTTTACTATTTTTATAATAGAAATTTATGAAATGGAAAATTCAAAAAAAAGTTGCAACTTTGCATAAATATTTGAATATCAGTTTCAGATATATTATTAATTAAACGTTTGCCGAGGTTTGTAAGCAAATTCAAACGTTGGGCCGACAAAGAGGACACTATTGGAAGAGTATTTTGGAAATGAACTTGTAAAAAAGTTCGAGGAAATGATGGAAAACAATGACGAATTCTACTTTGATACAGAAGAGTTGGAAGACATTATTGTTTATTATTTGGAGCTTGGGGATTTTAATTACGCTGACATGGCTGTTAATTATGGACTAAAGCTTCACCCTAATTCGTTGGATATTAAGATTAAAAGACTTGAGATCCTTCTGGAGTGGGAAGAGTATAATACGGCGAAAGAACTTATTGACGAACTGAAAGGCGCTTCTATGGAGAATACAGACTTTTTGGTTTGCTACGCCAAGTATTATTCGAACCTAGGAAATCCCAGAAAATCCATTGAAATCTGCAAAAAAGCTTTAACATTAGAGGAAGAAGAAAACTTTCTCCACAACTTTATTGCGGATGAATATGTGAATCTCGGAGATCCTTTTAACGCTCTTAAACATTACAGAAAAGCACTGAAGGAAGATCCTACGGATGAATATTCGCTGGAAAATGCTATGGTATGCTTCAGTGACCTGAATAAGAGTGAGGAGGCTATTGCCTTTCTTAATGAATATTTAGATGAATTCCCTTATTCTGAAACCGCATGGTTTGAATACGGACAATTCTACTTCAACAGAAAAAATTATGACGAAGCGATAAGAGGCTACGACTATTTGCTGGCAATCAACTCAAACTCTGTAGGAGTATATGCCAATAAAGCAGCTTGTTATGAAGCTTTGGGACAATACCAAAAGGCGATCGAAACTTATGAAGAAATGCTGGAGCTTGAATATACAAAAGCATTTACTTTTTATAAGATCGGATTGTGCAATAAGGCCCTGAAACAGCCTATTTTAGCATTAAACGCATTCCAGAAATCACTGAGAGAAGATCCTCAGTTCTATCTTGCCATGATGGAGCAGTCTTATCTTTATGAAGAGATGGGCGGAATGTCTGAAGCATTGCATTTTGCCAAAGAAGCTACCCAGCTCAATGAAAACAATCTTGATTATCAAAAGAGACTGGCATTCCTGTTCATTGATTCAGGGAAGTTTGAAGAAAGCCTTTCCTGTCTTAAAAAACTGGTGGATGCAGAGCCGTCAAGATTCTATAACTGGTATGCCTATTCAGAAGTTTTGATGTTGGTAGGAGAGTATGAAGATGCGGTAACGGTTTTGAACAGAGCCATTAAAAAGCATTACAGAGCAGAGCTGTTTTATCAGCTTAGTAATTGCTTTTACAATCTGAAAGACCAGGATAAAGGAATGGAATCACTTCAAAAAGCACTTGAACTTGATCCTTCTCTAGCTAAGGATATGCAGAAAAAATATCCTTTCATTAAAGACGAAGTGAAAAAGGTAAAAGCCAGCAAAGTGAAGAAAAAGAACTAGAAGAATCTAAAATAAGAGAAAAAACCTGCAGAAATGCAGGTTTTTTTTATTGATAATTGTATTCGTAGAAAAATTTATCCGGAGCGCTGGTGTTTGCATTTCCGTTCATATCAAGAGACTGTCTGCTTTCTTCAGATGGATAACCTGCAGTATTAAAAGTGGTGGTATACTTATGAGAGGTAGCTCCGGTAACTGTTCCTCCTCCGGCTGTAGCATGGGTGAACTCTCCTTTATAAGTACTTAAGCTGTTTTTTATATTCGAAAATAGCATGCTTACCCCGTCACTGTTCTCATTTCCGTTGAATATGATTTTGTCAAAGCCTTTTACATTTTTAAAAGGATAGTTTTTTTCTGTGTAAGTATAAGTCTCTTTTTCGGTATAATTAACGGTATTTCCATTAACAGTTCCGGTTCCTGATCCTACGCTGCTTACCATATTTCCATTGTTATAAGTAAATACACTGTTGATGGTGGAAGAACCTGCAATTCCCGAATTTGTCTCTCTTTTCACCTTGATTTCCGTATTACTGGTGTAGTTATAGGTAAATGTAACCGTATTTTGAACAGTTCCGGTAGTAGAATATTCCTTAACAACCGCTGAAGCCATACGTCCATTGGAATATCCATATTCCACAGCACTTTCAAGAACATTATTTTCGTAATTCTTAATGCCCGAAACATAATCATCGGTATAAGAAAACTCCACTCTTTGTCCATGATTAATGTTGTTCATCATACTGATGATTTTGGTTCCGTTGTAATTGATTTTCATTACAATACCGTCCATGGTCATCTTCGTGGGAAGAATTACACTTTGATTAGACGGATCACTGTTGTCAAAAGGAGTGTCGTCAGAATTGTAACAGGAAAGTACAGATAAGGCTACAGACCCCAAAAGTAGAAGTTTTTTCATAGTTATAAGTTATAATCAACCAAATATAATTTAATTTATAATATGATTTTATTTTTTTGGATTTGTTCTTAAAAAGATGAGTCCTGCGATAATAATTCCAGCACCCGTAAATTGTAAATAAGTGAGTTTTTCACCATCAATTATTCCCCAGATAATAGCAACAATAGGCATCACTAAGGTAACAGTGGATGCGAAGAGGGGAGAGGAAACTTTTAATAAACGGTAGTTCATCATCATGGCCAGGCCGGTCCCGAAAACAGATAAAAGGCTGACAAACATAAGTCCCATCAGATTATCCTTCGAAAAACTGAATTCCGAAAAGAATCCTGTACCTGTGAGTGCAATAATGGATGGCAGCAACAAAACAAAGGAAAAAACAAAAGCAGATAAAACCGTAGAAGAGACATCCATCAGCTTTGATTTTACAGTTGTGGTACTCAGTGCATAGCATAAAGTAGCCAATAAAAGGAGCAGAATAGGGATCATTTTCAGCTCTTTGCTGTCTCCTCCTCCAAATGCGAGTATGCATACTCCGGTAAAGCTTATTAGGGTTCCTGTAATCTGTTTTTTCGTGGTTTCAAACTTCCAGACCAGTGCACCTACAATAATCACAAAAATGGGCATCATGGAGTTGATGATTCCGGCAATACTACTGCTTATTTCCGTTTCAGCAATCGGAAACAGAAACATGGGAATAAAATTTCCGGTGAAGGCAGCCAGAATTAACCATTTTAAATGTTTTTTAGGGAAAAGTTTGTAATTGGAAATAGCCACCGGAAGAAGAATAATCCCGGCAATAAGAACTCTTAAAGACCCAACCTGAAACGGATTGAAATGCTCCAGCGATTTTTTGATTAAAATAAAGGATGATCCCCAGATAATACTCAGAACCACCAGAAGAACCCATTTTTCTTTATCTGCGTTCATTATTTTCGTGTAAGATTTTTAGAAATTCTTTTTTAGGAATCATTTTCGCCCCCAGACTCTCCAGATGTTCTGTATGTGATTGGCAGTCAATTAACTCAAGGTTGTCTTTGTTGCTTTCTACAAAGTTGATAAAACCTGCTTTTGAAGCATTACTTACCCTGGCAAACATACTTTCTCCGCAGAATACATTTCCAATCTGCAATCCGTAAAAACCGCCAACAAGTTCTTCACCCTGCCATACTTCAATACTTTTGGCCAAGCCGTATTGATGAAGCCGGATAAAAGATTCCATCAATTCATCAGAAAGCCATGTTCCTGACTGTCCTTTTCTTGTAGCCTGCTGGCAATTCCTGATCACTTCTCTGAAATTCTTATTCTCGGAGAAAGTAAAAACATTTCTGTTGAGTATCTTTCTCATAGACTTGGAAACTTTTAATTCTTCAGGAATAAGAACAAATCTTGGATCGGGACACCACCAAAGGATTTCCTCACCGGGATTGTACCAGGGAAAAATACCGAGCTGGTAAGCAAACCAAATACGTTCTACAGACAGGTCGCCACCAAAAGCAACCACTCCCTCGTGCCCATCATACAGCTCAGGGTCAGGAAATGAAATCTCGTTTTCGTCTAATCGGACCATTTTTAGAAAAAAAATCCCACTTCAAAAAGCAGGATTTATATTTGATCTTTATTCTTTAATTAAAAAGGCAAATCGTCATCATCGTCTCCGGCAAACGGATTTTCGTTAGAAACTGGAGATGCTGATTGCTGAGGCATAGCCTGAGTAGGTTCTGAAGCATTTTCAGAAACTTTTTCTATTCTCCATCCCGTAATAGAGTTGAAGTATTTCGTTTCACCCTGAGGAGAAACCCATTCTCTTCCTCTGATGTTGATTCCTACCTTTACGTTTTCTCCTTCTTTAAGGTTATCTAATAAACTGATTTTATCAGACAAAAATTCTATGTTTATCGGCTGTGGATACTGTTCCTGGGTCAAAATAACCATTTCTCTTTTTTGAAACCCGCTCGCAAATGTTTGAGCATCAAAAAGTTTCTTTACCGTTCCTTGTAATTCCATATCGTAAATATTAACGATGTAAAAGTATGAAAATGAAATGTAATAAAAGAAGGCATGAAAAAAAAATATGGAAATTTTATTTTTTTTTCCTGAAAAGTTTGGTGATAAAGGAAATTGTCCTATATTTGCACTCACAAAAACGAAGCAAGCTCTTTAAAACTTACAATATAAAAAACCAGCGGATGTGGTGTAATTGGTAGCCACGCCAGACTTAGGATCTGGTGCCGTGAGGCGTGGGGGTTCGAGTCCCTTCATCCGCACTATGCGAAAATAGCTCAGCTGGTAGAGCACAACCTTGCCAAGGTTGGGGTCGCGGGTTCGAATCCCGTTTTTCGCTCCACACCATGCCCTGGTGGTGGAACTGGTAGACACGCAGGACTTAAAATCCTGTGTCCGCAAGGACGTACGGGTTCAAGTCCCGTCTGGGGTACAAGACCCTCTGTAATATCTTACGGAGGGTTTTTTGTTTTAATAGAGAGCGTTCTTTAAATAAAAATCTTATATTTGTAATAAATCAGGTTGAATCTGAGTATTCAGATCAGCAAAACCAGCGGATGTGGTGTAATTGGTAGCCACGCCAGACTTAGGATCTGGTGCCGTGAGGCGTGGGGGTTCGAGTCCCTTCATCCGCACTATTCTAAAAGGTTTTTTAGAATCATTAAGAAGGTTGGAACCTCTGGTTCGAATCTTTTTTTTTGCCCACACCATGCCCTGGTGGTGGAACTGGTAGACACGCAGGACTTAAAATCCTGTGTCCGCAAGGACGTACGGGTTCAAGTCCCGTCTGGGGTACAAAGCCCTCCGTAAGTTATTACGGAGGGCTTTTTTGTTTTCAATGCAATAAATCCCTGTCTGTTTTTTATATTTAATTCATTATAATTTAAAAATAGTGAATCAAAAAGGAAAACTATATCATGTCTTTTGGTACATTTGCCACAGAAAAAATAAAACCATGAAGTTATTCAATACCATTGTAGTCGTTGGCATGATCGCTGCCTCTAACCCGTTATTCTCACAGACATCCAGCGAAAGCAAAGCCAAAGAAATTATTGAAAAAGCCATCCAGGCAGAAGGCGGAAAAAAACTTCTGAGCAGCATAAAAACGCTTTATTCCAAATCTGAAACGGTAATGGACGGACGAAATGTGTATTGGATTACCAAAGAAATGGTACCCAATAAAGGAAGCTTTGAAATTGAATACCAGGGAAGAATTGTTTACAAATCATGGTTTGACGGTAAAACAGGTTATGAACTGGTCAACGGTGAGAGAAAGCTGGCTGATCCTGCTGAATTTAAAGATAAGGCCGACAGAAAGTATATCATGAATGAACTTGCTTACATAGATCCAAAATTATACAAGATTGAACTTATTGACGAAAATCCGGATAAGATCTATTATAAAATAAAAGCAACCTATATAACAGGAAAGGTGACCTATCTGTATTACGATGTAAAGTCATTCTTTCTAAGCAAAGAAGAAACGGTGGAAAATGGTGAAAAGAATACATTCTCTACAGTTTTACAAAGCGATTATAAAAAATTCGGGGATCTTTGGTATGCTACCAAATCTACTTTTGTTTCTGAAGATGGTAATCAGGAAGCAACTCTTGTAGATTTATACTACAATAAGAATATTGAGGATAAAGATTTTAAATAATTGATTTACAATCTCTCCAGACTAAAACAAAAACCTTTGTAAATGCATTGCAAAGGTTTTCTTTTTTAATAAGCTGCATAAAAAACCGCCTCACAAACTGCGAAACGGTTAAAATATATTGAGAGGTGATTAGTTGCCTAATTCAAGCTGATTTTTTACAAGACTGTAGTAATCTGCTTTTCTGTTGACCAATTCCTGGTGGTTTCCTTTTTCAACAACAGCTCCGTTTTTCAGAACAATAATCTGATCTGCATTTTTTACGGTACTTAAACGGTGGGCTACAATAATTACCGTTTTTCCTTTGAAGAATTCCTGTAAGTTATCATGAATGATTTTTTCATTTTCGGCATCCAGCGCAGAGGTGGCTTCATCGAAGAGGATAAAATGAGGATTTTTGTACACCGCTCTTGCAATAAGAACCCTTTGCTTCTGTCCTCCGGAGATTCCGTTGCCAGCTGCCCCGATTTTGGTGCTGTACCCTAACGGAAGATTATCTATGAAAGAAGAGATATTGGCTACTCTTACCGCATTTTCCATCTTTCTGGTATTGATTTCCACTTCGCTGGTGGCGATATTTCTTTCAATGGTGTCGGAGAAGATAAACCCATCCTGCATTACCACTCCGTAGTTTTCTCTGATGCTTTTAGGGGAAAGGGTAAGAATATCATCTTCGTTATAATGAATGGTACCGTGAGTAGGATTATAAAACTTTAATAAAAGCTTCATCAAGGTTGTCTTCCCGCTTCCGCTGGCTCCTACAATGGCTGTCACTTTACCTTCAGGGATAAACAGGTTGACATCTTTTAAAACAAACTGAGATTTCGGTCCTTCATACTGAAAAGAAACATTATTTAAAGTAATTCCTCTCTCTTCGTCTTTTGAATGGTTATTGCCTATTTCTAAGGCTTTCATTCCTTCTTTTTCTTCTTCTTCGTGATTCTGAACTTCATTTAATCTTGAAAGACTCAGTTTCGCATCCTGTAAAGAACGGAAGAAAGAAATCATCTGGTTAACAGGAGAATTCAGCTGTCCAATGATGTAAGAGATGGCCAATAGTTCGCCGATGGTCATATTTCCTTTCACAACCTGCAATGCCGCAAAGAACGTCACGAAAATGTTCTTTAATTGGTTAAGAAATTCAAATCCTGAAAACTGATACTGATCTACTTTTAAAATCCGAAGGGTTGTTTTAAAAAGCTTATTCTGAATCCCTTCCCATTCCTGTCTTTTGTAATCTTCAAACTGATTTAACTTCATTTCAGAAACTCCGTTCAGGATCTCATAAACGCTTTCCTGGCTTTGTCCTTTTTCGCGGAATCTGTAATAATCCAGAATTTCTCTTTTTTTCAGCCAGTATTGAGCCCAAACCAATGATAATGCCGTCAATGAGGAGTAAATAAGCACAATTGTAACGTTATAATACCAAAGCACTCCGAAAAACACTAGAAAAGTAACCATAGAGAAGAAGGTCATAAGGCTCTGAGAGGTAAGAAAATCTTCTATTCTCTCATTATCCTGAATTCTCTGGGTAAAATCTCCCTTCATTTTGGTATCAAAAAAGCCCATTGGAAGGAGAAGCATTTTCTTCAGAAAGTCTGAAATAATGGAAATACTGATTCTGGTCCCGATATAAAGCATCAGCCAGTTTCTGAGAATTTCTATCGTGATACTTCCTAAATATAAAACGACCTGAGAGACCAGAATGATGGTAATAAGATCTACGTCTTTTGTGTTAACTCCTTTATCAATAAGTGTTTGCGTAAGGAATGGAAATACAAGGCTCAGGCAGCTACCGATTAGCAGCATTCCGGATAAAAAGAGGAATTTGCTTTTGTGCTCTTTGAAATATTTCATGGCAAAAGAAATACTCAGTTTATCTTCTTCCGGGAAGGTTTGCTGGTAAAAGCTGTTGGTAGGGCTTACAAAAAGAGCAATGCCGTTTTCACCATCAGACAGCCAGCTTTTAAGAAAGTCTTTTTCGCTCATCCAGATCATTCCGTGGCTTGGATCTGCAATTTTGTAGCGTTTTTTTCCTGAAATAAGGCTTTTCTTTACATCAATAAGTACCACGAAATGATTTTTATTCCAATGAAGAATACAAGGCAGGCTGCCGTTTTCATCCAGGGTCTGTAATGTAAGCTTGGCAGGATACGTTTCAAATCCAATATCTTCGCACAGTTCGCTGATGCTCAGTAAGCTAACTCCTTCTCTGGATAGGTTGGCATTTTCTTTCAAAAAATGTAACGGAATCTGCTTGCCGAAGTAGGAAGCCACCATTGCGATACATGCTGGACCGCAGTCCATTTGGTCGTGTTGAGGGATAAATTTTAGCTTCATGATACTAGATATTTTCTTTTGCCGATTTTCATTTTGTAATACTTTTCTACGATGCCGTAGATGATCAGTTCATGCATTCTGTGTCTGGATCTTATCAGCCTGTTGATATGCATGTGAATAAAACTGCTCACTAATCTTTCTTTCTGAATGGTCCTGAGCTTTTCTATTTCCTTACAGTTTTCTGTGACCGCATTAACAAACTCTGAGAAGTATGGATTGCCATCCGTTTCTACAATTTCGCTGATGATATTCAGGTTGCTTCTGTATTTAAGGTCGAGCTGCTTTTTCAGGTTGCTGTCTACATTAAACTCTTTCTGAAACTGGGTATAGATTTTACTGATCACTTCATGCCGTTTATCCAGATCCATTCTGAAGACATCAAAATAGACGTCAATACTTTTGATGGCATATAACCAAAGATCATCATTGTTCGGAATATTCTTTAACAGATTCACTGTCAGTTTACTGTCATAGTGGAAGATATGTTCCGCAGTGTCAATAAATTCACCTTCATATCTTTCATATTCTCTGTCGTAGGTTCCCATTTCCACTTTATTAATGATTCCTTCGCTGATATATTTATCAAAATAATCGTTGAAAGTTGTAATGATCTGCGCTGTATTGGTAAGGTCATTATCATTAATTTCCAGCCTTAGTCTGATATGGTTATCAGGATCACTGTACCTGATGTAGAACCATTTTTTGATCAGATCTTCTTCATTAAGCTGATCTAAAAGCTCCGGGAATACATCCTGTAGTATTTTGTCTGAGAACTTGTTTCCGCAATAAATTTTATAGTAAAGCCATTTATTTCCCGGGATGAATTTATGATCAGCAATATTGTTATTGAAAAGATGCGGGTCAAGCTCAGTTTTAAATGCTGTATAATTTCTGTTGATCATGGGAATGATAATCTCATTGTTGAATTCATCTGCTTCAAGATCATAAAGACATTCTGTAAGTGTCACCATTTCTTTGGATCTCAGTTCATCCACAAGGAATAATAAAAGGTTATCATTTTCCGTATCGATCAGTAATTTGTTATCTCCCTGAGCAATAAAGAAATATCGGTTAACTTTTTTATCTGATAGATATTCTTTTAATTTTTTAATGCTTTCCGTATTGTTTTTGGCCTTTATTCCTGATACTTCGTTCTGGTATACTCGCCATAATGCCGGCGTAAAGATGATATCATTACCAAAGGTGATGCGGGGAATATAATCATACATCAGGTAATTGGTATCCCCAATGTTTAAAACCAATGCAGTGGAAATATCCTGATGCTGGAGGTCACATAAAAACTGGTATACCGGCAGCGAATTATAATCAAAATTATGAGCGGTAGAATGGAAGATTTTTACTTCTTTATTCTGTTCTTTATGGAATAAAACGATTCTTTTATCTATCATTTTAATGTAAAGGTCCGTCAGGCTGATGGTATTTTCCGACGCAGAAGGTTTCGTAAGATAAGAAAGCTGGTTTCCTCTTTTTACCTGTCTCAGAAGGATATTTCCGGCTCTGTTATCAGGTAGGTGAAGCAGTTCTGCGTAAATAAAATGATCATCGTTCTGTTCTTCTTTAATGATTCTGTTCATCGGGGCAAGGATTTCTTCATCTTCATTGGAAAACCTGGCGATAAGGTTGGCTCCGCTGGTACCTCCTACAGAAGAAATAGCAATTTTATCAGAAACCTTTTCTATCATTACTGCAAGAGATCTTGCCAGGCTTACTTCTTCCGTATTCTGAAGATTGCTGATATCATGCTGGCTGAGATCTATAGAAGTCTCTCCGTTAATGTTGGCTTTATTGATGAGTCTTCTCCAGAATTCATGAATCTTTTTATTGTAAGTGATGGAAAAAGAATCCGTGTTAGAATTGGGCCAGCTTAACGTATCTAAAAGAGAAGAAAAATCGTTTTCACTGTTTTGTTCCTGAATATACCCGATGCCACTTTCATTGTCCAGCACTTCTACCAAAGGGACCAGGCTTTCTTCATATCTTGTGTAAAAAGCTGTTTTAAACTTTTCTAAGTTTTCATTCACTGTTTCGCTTCCTTTGTCCCAAAAACAGGCTAAGGTATTGATTCCTTTTTTGATTTTGGAAAGATCTTCTCTGGTAACCGGAGAGAAATCAAGGGTTCTTTTTAATGAAGAATTAATCAGGTATTTTCTGTCATATAATATGGAGAACTGGTTGGCAAGGGCAAATATTTCACTGTAATATTCCTGAGGCTGTCCTACTCCTGAATTAAGCCGCTTCATATAGTCGTCCATTCTGATGAGGGTATCAAGGTAAGCATCCAGTTCAGGAGCAATGCCTTTTTTCGAATGTAAATATTCAATGATCTGGCATAGTGGAGAATGCTCATTCAGGCAGATATCAAAATTGCTTTTAAAGAACTGGGCATCTATCAGGCTGAAGATATAATATTTAGCATCTTCTTCAGAAACTCCTTCTACGTTTTCTGCTACCAGAGCCACCAGGGCGTCGAATGAGTAAGACTTATTGGCTGTATTTTCAACCAGAAAATCCAAAAGCTCGTCTTTTTCCAATGAGCTGAGCGTGTAAACTCTTTTTTCATTTTTTACTGTAGTTTCGATATATCGGTAATAATCACCCAGCTTATAGACGGAGTCATTAAGCTCATATTCGTGAACTTCCGGAAAGTCTCTGTTGATCAATGCGATAACCTGAAAAAGGAAAGACAGGTCCAGCGTTGTATATCGGTGGATAGAATCCATATTTCCGGTTTCAATATTTTTATGTTCTGCGTTCAGTTCAAAAGCGGAATGAGAAGCAAATGTTCCGAACGGAGTAGATCTGGTGGTAATTCTGATATAGTATTTCAGGATAGAATTGTTAATTCTGTTTCTCTTTACCTGGGATAAAGATGAATCGTTCTGGCATAATCTTGCCCATTCGTTATACAGCTCATAAGATGCTAAGAAAACAGATTCTCTGAAGACCTCATCATTCCACAGTTCCAGAACAAAATGATCAAGATCTGCTGTATTTTTCGGTATGTTGTTATATTGTCTGAATGAGTACAAAGCGTTTCTCATAAAGCCAATATTAATGTTATCTAACTGCGTTTTCATGTTGAATAGATTGTAAGTTGTAATGATTGCTTATCGTTTCAGCGTTTTCTATTTTCTTATCACTGTCGGGTTCCGTATCATATAAGATGAATTCATCTACGGCCAGTTGATCATCCAGTTTTTCAATGAGTTCAAAAAGCTCTTCAAAGCTGAGGTGTAGAATTTTGAACGCTTCGGATTCATCTGCGTCAGACTTTATTTCACTGATTTCTGAGAGGTTGATTGCCAGAGCAAGTGATGTTTTGGGTTCAAATCCGTTTTTCTGTATAAATGTTTCTTTATATCTGTTGATCTCTTCTTTTTTACCTACAAAACTGTCAAGGAATTTTCCGTTTCCGTGAAATGCTGATACACAATAATTTGAGTATAAACTGACGGCGTCATCCAGATTGTTCAGGGAAGAGGAAAGATACCATAGATCCGGGATCAGTCCGCCGTAAGGAGGGATCAGAATGCCTTCTTTTTCATTCTTTTCTGCTTCAGAATAAAAAAGTTCATGAATCATGCGGGCATTTTCTTTGAAGACCACTCCGGAGCCTCTTTCAAGAATGTCCGGGTTTAAAAGGTTTTTCGTATGATTACTTTCAGGGATGCCTTTGGACAGGCCAAGGTCTATTCTCCCGTTGAATATATTGTTGATCAGCTTATAATTGGTAGCCACAGCATAAGGAGAATAGCTCGGTACTGAAGTTCCTGCGGATCCTACTCTTATTTTTTCCGTCATTCCGGCAATCATGGCAATCACGATGTCCGGATTTGAAAAGGCAAGATTCTTAAGATGGGAATAATGATGCTCTGCCAGCCAGAATCTGCTGTATCCTAATCTCTCTGCATGAAGGGCATAATCAACTACATCGTTAAGAGCTGTGATGGAATCTTTGCCGCTTCTGTATCCTAGTTCTAGTAATCCTATGCTTTTTGTTTTCATGTTACAGTAAAAATTTTAGGTATTTCGTTTGGTCTATTTTGTCATTCAGAGCAATCAGGGCTCCTGTTTTTCCGAAGAGTAAATTGCTGTCTTCCAATGTGAATGGCTGATCCAGTTCGTTTTCCAGGATTTCCAGTGATCTTTTGGTCCAGAAATTTTCAGCTTTTTCATACTCAGGATGGCTGTCTTTTTCATGAAGCTCATGGTAAAGCTGTACAAGTCCTGAGGTTCCGTGGCAGTACTGGATAAACTCTACTCCTGTGTTGGCCATTACTTTCCTTTTGGTGGTTTCCAGACCCAGTTCGCGGGCCATTTCTGTGTATCTGTTTTCCTGTAGTGTTTCTCCTGTTTTATAAAGAAGATAAGAGAAGGAAAGATCACTGTTGCACCAGCAGAGTCTGTTATTATGAAAAGGCTTCAGCCGGTTTTGTGCTATTTTGTAATTGTATGGTTTATATATTCTGGCATTTTCTACTTCATGAACATCAAAATTGGAGATAATGAAATCCAGGCATGAGTTAATAATATGTTTTGCTTTTTCCGTTATTTCCGGAAGGGCCAAAAGATTATTAACAATAGAAAGATAGCCATAATTGAATCCTAAGTTGATACCATCTGCATAGCTGTCGTTCAGCTTGTTTTCAAATGGAGTGGGGTGAGAAATACATTCGTCATAAAGTATGTTTACGATTTCGCTGCTGTATTTTTCGTTTCTGATGGTGTTGAAATAGTGAAGATTTCCTATGGGTCCATCAAAAAAAGTGTAATTGTTTTCGTTCAGCATGGTAACAGACTGTTGGAAGATCAGTTCTCCGATGTCTGCAATTTGTTCATCAAAATCATCCTGAATAAGTCCGTCCTGTTTCAGCAGGTTCAGAATAATGCCCAGTCCGGTCATTCCTTTGGATAGATTCGGGAGGGTGTATACGTTGTTTTCTTTTTGCAGGTTGCCATTTTCAAATACTTCTTCCAGGATAGCGCCTACTTTGTTCACATAGATATCATTTCCGGAGATCTGATACTGTGCAAGAAAATAAAGCAGAAGTCCCAGTTTTCCATAAAGCAATCCGTCCGGTAAATTTCCATAATCAAAATCCAGCAGTTTCTGATCATATTCCTGAAGAAGGATTGTTATGTTTTGAGATTGTAGAGTTTCCATTATAGATCGTAATTATAGAATGAAACATAATTGTGATGGTTTGTAATGATATTGCTCATCAGATTAATACCAATTCCTGCTATTCCCTGGCCTAAAGCCATGTTGATATTGTCATATTCTGCATTGTAGTAGGCATTGAATCCTGCCCATTGCTCATTTTCATTTTTCTTAGACTGAAGAAGATGCTGGTGCCAGTAGTCTTTGGCTTCCAGAAAGACATCCTGTTCGGTGAGGTGATAGAGGTTTTTGTACAAAGCGGATAATCCGGCAGAACCATAAATTAATCCCGGTTCCAGGATGGCAGACTGATCAGTGTCTTTAAATTTTGTGGTATTGATCAGTATCTGAAGGCCTTTGTCGCAATAGTCTTTATTGTCTAAAAGAATTCCGGCATTGTAAAAAGTATAGCCAATTCCTATTTCCCCATAAGCCAGATTATGATAATCTATATAAACATCTTCAAAGGCATTGAACGGGAAAAGAGAGATATGGTCTGTAGTGCTTTCTTTACAGCTCCAGATGAATGAAAGTCCGGAGTGAATAAGCGCTAAAGATTCCGGAGTGTAGATGTTATTTTTGTAAAGGAATAACAAATAGTTGATGACTCCTGTAGTTCCGTGCCCTAAGCCCAGTTCTACATATGGATTTTCTTTATTGCGAAGATCAAATTTCCAGTAGCTTCCGCTTTCGTGAGTTTGAGTAAGCTCAATGATTTTATCCAAGGTATTGTTTATCAGATGTTTTTTATCCTCAAGATTTCTCAAAACGAAATACTTGGCAAAACTCGGAAAACCGCTGGTAAGGTCAAGATCTCCGTTTTGTGTTTTCTGGATCAGAATTTCTTCCAGAATGTCATCTATATTCTCCAGTAAAGAATCTATTTCATTGTCTAAAACTTCCTGCTGTTTCAGGAATATAAGATATAATCCCAGCTCTCTTATTTCATCATTAAAATGAAGACTCTTATAATCCTCTGTTAAAACAGACAGAGACTTTTCAATATAATGGGTTACCAGTTCTAAAGATTCCGATTCCCGGGTCATCAGATAATGATAATAATAGAACATTGAAGCACTTAGAATCCCGTTATTAAGACCTATTCCGGTAAGGGATGTCTCTTTTTTACGGATACATTCTTCTATTTCTGAGATGATTAATTTTTCTTTTTGCATGATGTGAGAGCTGTGAGATTATATAATTTTTTTTAAAAGAGGGAGACTGATGAACATCTCTCCCTCTTTTATAGGAGAAGATTACTTCGCTATTCTTGTTTGTACCACCGTGTTTCCACCGCAAGAACACTGTCCGCAAGACTGGGCCGCTGCCTGAAGGCTGTTAACCCCTCCTTTTAGGCTGTTCATTTGCTCTTCCTGTAATTTGCTGATTTGCTCTTTGTTGATTTGAAGAGCCTTAGTTAGTTTCATTTTGTTCATGATGTTTAATTTTAAATGTTATTGTTTATTTTAAATGTGATTGGGAGTGCTGATTATTGAGCTGCTCTTGTTTTTACCACAGTGTTTCCACCGCAAGAACACTGTCCGCAAGACTGCGCCGCTGCCTGAAGGCTGTTAACTCCTCCTTTTAGGCTGTTCATTTGCTCTTCCTGTAATTTGCTGATTTGCTCTTTGTTGATCTGTAGGCCTTTTGTTAATTTAATTTTGTGCATGATGTTTAATTTTAAATGTTATTGTTTATTTTAAATGTGATTGGGAGTGCTGATTATTGAGCTGCTCTTGTTTTTACAATTGTGTTTCCACCGCAAGAACACTGTCCGCAAGACTGCGCCGCTGCCTGAAGGCTGTTAACTCCTCCTTTTAGGCTGTTCATTTGCTCTTCCTGTAATTTGCTGATTTGCTCTTTGTTGATCTGTAGTCCTTTTGTTAATTTAATTTTGTGCATGATGTTTGATTTTTAGATTGTTATTGTTTATTTTAAATGTGATTGGGAGTGCTGATTACTGAGCTGCTCTTGTTTTTACCACAGTGTTTCCACCGCAAGAACACTGTCCGCAAGACTGGGCCGCTGCCTGAAGGCTGTTAACTCCTCCTTTTAGGCTGTTCATTTGCTCCTCCTGTAATTTGCTGATTTGCTCTTTGTTGATTTGTAGTCCTTTAGATAATTTCATTTTGTTCATGATGTTTAATTTTAAATGTTATTGTTTATTTTAAATGTGATTGGGAGTGCTGATTACTGAGCTGCTCTTGTTTTTACCACAGTGTTTCCACCGCAAGAACACTGTCCGCAAGACTGGGCCGCTGCCTGAAGGCTGTTAACCCCTCCTTTTAAGCTGTTCATTTGCTCTTCCTGAAGCTTGCTGATTTGTTCTTTGTTGATCTGTAACCCTTTTGTTAATTTAATTTTGTGCATGATTTTAAAATTTTTAGAATAGTTGATTGTGGTTATCTTTTCAAGTCATAAAACCTTTATTGGACCCTACTTGCAAGTATATAGTTGATTAATTAATTCTGTTTCTTTCGTCCTCGTTCCCGAAATTTCTCTGCTGTTCAGATTTCAGGTTCTTGTTCCCGAATTTGTAGCTTAAAGAAACCCTTACCCCTCTGGTGTCGCCATAGCTGGTGAAGTCTGTTTTCACTCCGTTAGACTCATAAGTGATCACAGGTCGCTGGCCATTCAAAAGATCCATACCGGTAACCGTAAGCGTCAGTTTCTTATCCAGGAGAAGAAATTTCATAGAGACATCCAGAATATTCATGGTTGAGATATGAAAGATCTGATAACGTCCCGGAAGCTGAAGCCCGTAGTTCGCACTGAAGAAAAGGGTTTTAGATTTATTCAGTGTAAAATCATTATTTGAATAGAAATAGGCATTATATCCGTCTATTGAACTGATGAAATCTGTTTTGGACTTTACCTTCTGATAATTCACATTAAACCCTGTAAAGCTGTTCCACCAGGACCACTTATTAAAATTGTAATAGGTGGAAACTCCTACCTGATACGTATTGGCATAGTTCAGAGGTGTACTTCTGGTGATATTCGTTTCAGGATCCAGAATAGAAAGATCCTGGCTGAAATCTGATACCTGAGAATAATACACAGAGGATACCCATTTTTGGTTTCTCACATAAGAAAACTCTAGATTATCAATAATAGAAGGCTTTAAAAAAGGATTTCCTTCCGAATAATAATAAGGGCTTGTACGCACCACAAACGGATTCAGATAATCGAAATTCGGTCTGCGGATCCTTCTGCTGTAGTTAAGAGAGAAAGAGTTTTTATCATTCGGATTATACGTCACATAGGCAGTGGGAAATAATTTCACATAATCATTTTTGTTGGTCTGATTAAGATTGTGAGAATAGCCCGTTGTCTGCGTTGCTTCCATTCTCAATCCTGCCTGGGTTTCCCATTTTTCACCCAGTTTTTTGCTTGCAGAAACATATAGAGCTTCATTATGCTCCTTATAATTAAAAATATTCGACTGATCTGTATTGAGGACTGGTGTTCCGGTTTTACGATCTATAACCACAAGATCGTTATTGGTATTCGTATAAGTGTATTTCCCCCCGAAGCTTAAAGAAGCCCATTTCAACGGCATTTCCACATCTACTTTTCCGGAATAGTTCTCAATACGGTTCACATTCGTATTCGTTGCCGAGAAAAAGCTTCCCGGAAGAGTATTTTTCAGGGGATCCAGTTCATTTCCTGCATAAAAGTTGTAATCACTTTTTCTGTAATGGAAATAATCAAAATCTGTAGTGATTTTTGTGCCGGCAGAATCTAACTTAAATGTATTATACCAGTTAAGAGAATTCATATTGGGTTTATTGTTGGCATCCATATCAGATGTAATGTAGGAGTTGACAGCTCCTGCCGGATTAAATCTTGAGGTGAAAGGACTGTTGGATGAGGTATTTCTGGTAAAACTCCCCAGATATTTGGCTCCTGTTGTCCATTTTTCAGATATTTTATAATCTACGCCAAGTCCCAGCCCGAGATTGTTCTCTTCAGACTTATTTTTTACATTCAGAATCCAAAGCTCATCCGGATAATAGATTTTACTGTCTGAGGTAGTACGGAGTCTCTGAGAATTCGTATTGGCTGTAACCTGTAATGAAAGTCTGTTTCGGTTGTAATTAAATGCTCCCTGAAGCCCGCCTCCTGCATAGGTTTTCTGAGTATAATTACCGCCGATGTTGGCATTCCAGGAATTGGCTTTTCCTTTTTTAAGTTTGATATTGATCAGTCCGCTGTCTCCTTCTGCATCATACTTTGCTGGTGGGGTAGTAATCACTTCAATAGACTGAATATTATCTGAAGGGATAGATTTTAAGAAGCTTGAAAGATCATCGGGAGACATTCTCTGAATACGGTCATCAATCATTATCAGAACTTCACCTTTTCCTACAATGGATACTTTCTCATCCTGAATACGAACCAAAGGAGTTGTTTTTAAAGCATCTATTGCTGTCCCTCCCGTAGCCGCAACCGAATTTTCCACATTGAAAACAAGACGGTCTATCTTTCTTTCCACCAGTTTTTTCTTTTGGGTTAAGCTGATCGCCTGGATTTCCTGGCTTTCCGGCTGGCTCTCTTTTATTATATAGCTTTTTGTCACCTCGCCTTCTATATTTTCACTTCCTTCGTATACCTTGCTTCCGTTCAGGAAAAATTCCATTTTATAAGAATCTGCTTTGGGAAGTTTAATAGAAAACTGTCCGTTTTCATCTGTAATTGCAGAGAACTTATCATCTCCTTTCAGCAAAATAACCTCTACGTAAGAAACATTTTTTGCCTTTTCATCAGATACTTTACCGGAAATACTCTGAGCATTAAGTTGAATGCCCATTCCTATGAAGGATAATAAAGGTATTAAGTATTTCTTTGTCATGTCTTTTATTTTATGTTTCAAATGTAGAATGTTGTATTTTGAACGATGCTACACGGAAGTGTAGTTTTAGGCGGTTTGTTGTAATACTACACTTTGGTGTAGAGCACTTATTTCCTGTGTTGACATCAGGTGATAATTCTTGTCCAGGAAATTTTTCAACCCGCTATAGGTAAGCATTACGGGGATAGTTTCTGAACCCAGATAATGAATAGGTTCGGCCAGTGTAATGGCTTCAATTCCCATAAGCTTAAGAACTTTCAGAAGCTTCGCATCACATTCCGCAATAGCAACAGAGTTTTTATTGCAGCAGACTTCATTGATTGCGTAAGCCATTAATGTTTTGAAAATTCCAAACCCCGTTTTATCAATTCCTTTTTTAATAGCAAATCTTCCGATATGCCAGATGTGGGTCTTTTTATTTTTGATAAAAGAAGATGGGGTAATCTGGAAAAGTTTCTCCAATGGAAGAACATCCTTGTGGTTCCATTTAAAAACTCTTATAGAACCATTGATCTTACCTTCGTGATCTCTGGAGACAAAAATTTTAGACTTTTTAAAGTTCTTTTCTTCATGATATATATCCTCTACTTCAGCTTTAAACTGATCCGTATCAGAATAACTTTCATGATGATTGAAATTTTCGGTAACAACAAATTCTGCTAATTCGTATAAGTTTTTATTACTTAAAGAGTAAAAGTTAAGATGTCCCATATTTTTTTTATCTTTATAGTAAAATTATTACACTGAATAGTGGGATAGGCTACACTTTAGTGTAGATTCCTTAAAGTCTACACTAAAGTGTAGTAACCTAAAAACTGTACCCTTAAAAACTAAACTATGGAAGAGATTGGAAAATTCTTTTCAAATAAAAACAGCATTGATTCGATCTCAGAGTCAGAGAATACTCAGACTTCTGACTACCTTGAGGTCATTAAAGCCTTTGCAAGAATCACCTATATGAGTCTGTATGTCATCGACTATCAGAAGCAGAATTTTGAGTATGTATCGGATAATCCTTTATTTCTTTGTGATCATACCCCCAAAGAAGTAGAAACAATGGGCTATGCTTTCTATTTCCGGCACGTGAAAAAAGAAGACCTGGACCTGTTGTTTAAAATCAATGAAGTAGGATTTGAATTCTACGAGAACCTGCCGGTAAATGAAAGAAAATTATACACCATTTCTTATGATTTTCATTTAGTCAACGCAAGTAAGAATACCATTCTTATCAATCATAAGCTGACCCCTCTTTTCTTATCTTCAGAAGGAAAAATGTGGAAAGCAATGTGTATTGTTTCATTATCGCATAACCACGCTTCCGGAAATATCTCTATTGTAAAGCAGGGAACTGATGAAATCTGGAATTATGATCTGAAAGATAGCAGATGGATTAAAGAAGAAAAGGTGAAGCTCTCAGAAAGAGAAGCCGAGATTCTGCGGTTATATGCACAGGGACTTACCATTAATGAAATTGCGGATAAAATTTTCGTGACAGGAGATACCGTAAAGTTCCATAGAAGAAAGCTGTTCGACAAAATGGGAGTAAGTAATATTACGGAAGCGCTGTCCTATGCCACCAATTACAAACTGATTTAATCATATAATGCACAAATAGCTATTCGGAAACAGCATTCATGTAAAACTGAGGAAAAGTTTTGTAGGGCTTTCCTGTGGCTATTTTGAACATTATATGGGTACACATTCCGGCAACAATCCACGATGCGATCGCTAATTGAGGAGGAGGAAGATTTTCTTTTTCCTTCTTATAATCATCGATGATATTTTCCAGCCACTCATTGGGTGTTCTCCAAAACCGCAGATAACCCGCAATGTACTCTACCATTTTCAGTTCATTAAAATTTTCATCGGAAAGAATATCTAGCGGAAGACCGCCAGGTTCCAGAACGGCGACTAAACCTCCCCAGCCAAGATTATAGGGATGCAGCACATGTATCCCTCTTTCCTGGCATATTTTGTCAAACACTACAGGAATATTGCTTGAAAAGTCCAATGCATTAATCGCAATATCGTGATCTCCGATTATTTCATGAACATTTTCAGGCGTAATAAATTCACTTCGGTAGCGGATATTGGCCTCCGGATTAATGCTTTTCAACCGGTGGTATAAGGTTTCCGCTTTGTAGGAAGAAATATCCTGATGCGTATAGTTTTGTCTGTTCAGATTAGACTGCTCAATAGTATCGCCATCCACAATGGTAATATTTTCAAAACCAAAACGAAGGGCACATTCAGCAATATTACTGCCGATTCCGCTTCCTGCAAGCAAAATAGAAAAATTTTTTATTGCCTGCTGCTCTTCCTGCTGTACGTATAACCTGTTTCGGGAATATTTTGTTTCCATTATTTCTATTTTAATACAAAAATAGGTGTCTTTATTCTGATTTTGACTACACGATAGTTTAGTTTTTGTTCTGAGAATCAAAATAAAAGCATGCGAAACATAGATTAAATATAGGATTTTTTAAAATCCCGAATTATATTATTCAATAAGCGGTGATTAAAATGAGATTAAAGGCTTAAACATTCTTTACTGCTTTTATCCGTTAATTTTGACTTTATCTTCGAGTTTTTCCAGCCTTTCAAAAATATCGGTGAAAATATTTTTATCTGCGGTAGAAACATAGCCTACAATCTTATAATACTGCTGGTCATCAGCGTTTTTAGTTTTAATGTCGGATGGATATTGCAGACGGCCGTCTTTATATAGCACCAGACTTGATAAGGCTTCTTTTTCCGGATCTGTCTTATTTAAAAATAAAATGTCTCCGTAGTGATAATTAAAAAGCAATTGTTTTTCTGAAGTAAATTCATAAATCAAATCAACGGATGCTAATATTTTTTGCAATATAGGCGAATTTGGATTATTATCTTCCGTTTTAGCCTGTGTTTCCTTGCTGTTTTGTATAGCCAGTTCCGGAAAAAGCATAAGCTGATCAATATCGGAAACGCTTACCAATTGGTTTACCTGGATGATTTCAGTCAGTAATTTATCCAGATTAAGGTTAAAATGATTGGCAACCTTTAATATTGTCTCAATCTTAGGTTCTGCACGTCCTTCCTCATAAGAGCTTATTACCCCTCTGTTTAAATCAAATAAATCAGCAAAAGCCTTCTGGCTCAGTCCTTTTACCTGTCTTATTTTCTTAATATTAGTTCCAAAGAAGCTCATTTTGTCTAATCATTTTTGCAAAGATAGAGAATCTGGAACAAATAATTGCTAATAATATTTGCATTTTGAAAGTTTTATTTTATATTTGTGTAGACAAAATAAAACACTAAACCAGCCATTATGAGAAATCAAATATTCAGAACGGTCAAAGAGTGGTTGTTAGATTATGAGTTTAACATCACGCTGGAGGATGAAGCTCAGAGAATCTTAATCATTGAAAAAGAATCCAACGGGATAAAAAATATGATCCTCATCATATCAGATTCTATTCTGATTATGGAACAGTTTCTTTTTGAAATCAAAAACCCATCAGAAAAAATATTCCTGAGACTGCTTCAGAAAAACAGGGACATTGTTCACGGAGCATTTGCATTGGACGGTACAGGAAGGCGTGTGATTTTCAGAGACACACTTCCTACCGATAATATGGCACAAAACGAAGTAATGGCTTCCATCAATTCTCTGGGAATCCTTGTGGGGGAATTTACAACAGAAATGCTAGAAATGAGTAAGTAATTCACAAAAGATATTTAAAATGAACATTTTCAAAAGATTGTTAACAATAGGAAAGGCAGAGATCCATTCTGTGATCGAAAACTTTGAAGACCCAATCAATTTAACGCAAGAGGGAATCCGTGAAATGAAAGAACAGCTGGCAAAAAGCATAGAAGCACTTGCACAGTTAAAAGCGCTTGCCATCCGGAAAAAGAATGAAGCTGAAACAGAAGGGCAGACGGCCAAAGATTACTATAATAAAGCTATAGTCATTGTTCAGAGAGCAGAAAAAGGAGAGGTAGGAACGGCAGAAGCAGACCGTCTTGCTAAAGAAGCCCTGAAAAGACAAACAGCTTCTCAGGAAAATGCAGATGCTCTTCAGAAAGAACATGAAAAACTGTACGAAGAATGCGAAAAGATGCAGGGAAATATCACTCACCTGAAATCAAGTATTACCAAATGGGAAAATGAATTGAAAACCCTGAAAGCAAGAGTTCAGGTAAGTGAAGCTACCAAAGATATCAATCAGAAGATGACCCAGATGGATACCGGAAGCACGGTAAGCATGCTGGAAAAACTGAAAGATCGTGTTGTACAGCAGGAAGCCCTTGCTGAAGCCTATTCTGACCTTTCAAAATCAGGAAAAAGCGTTGATGAAGAAATAGATGCTATAGTGAACAATAGCGATAAAAAGGCTGAAGAAGCCTTAAACAGATTAAAAGAAACACTTAAAAAAGGCTAATATATGACCTTTCAGGAATTTTTAAATGTAGCATTTTCTCCGGTGAATACGGTGCTGACGGTTCTTCTGGGGCTTTCAGTGGTGTATTGGCTCTTTACCATTCTTACAGGGCTGGATATCGATGTTGGGATTCATTCCGATCTGGATACAGATGCAGATATAGACGTTCCGGATGGTCATCTTCACACCCCTGATCACGACCCTTCGGCATGGATGCATTTCCTGAAATTTCTTAATCTGGATATTGTTCCGGTAACGTATTTTCTTACCCTTTCATTGCTGATCACCTGGCTGGGATCATTTTATCTGAATTATTTCATTCCACTTCCTACCTGGGCAGGAATACTGATTCTCTTTCCATTAATGATCGGAGGAATGCTATTAACAAGAATAATTTTAAAGCCTCTGAACCCTTTTTTTAAGGAAATCAATCATAAAGGTGAATTATCATATGCCTTTTTAGGAAGAGAAGGACGCTTAAAATCAAGCATTCAGGATGATAAAATAGGCATGATGGAAGTCTTTATCGGAAGTGATCCTATGACGCTGATGGTAAGAAGTAAAGACGGAAGCAGGCTTGAACATGGAAGCCGTGTTATGATTGTAGATGAAGAACCCGAAAAAAGGATTTACTATGTACAGCGGTCAATAAGATATTAAAAATAAGAACTAATAACCATGATAACTATTTTTTTGATTCTGATGAACTATATCCTGGATATCATCTGTCAATTTCTATAAAAACAAAAAACACAATCTATATATAAACTATAAACTTATAAAACTATGAACTTACCTTTAATTGCTGGAATTGTTGTTGCTGTGGTAGCATCAATCGGATTGATTTTCTGGATTTTATCGATGTATAAAAAAACCGTTCAGGGAATCGTTATTTTAAGAACTGGTTATGGAGGTACAAAAGTCTTCTTTAATGCAGGTATTGTCATTCCCATTATTCATCGTATGGAATCTATGGATATCTCTGTAAAAAAACTGGAGATTTCGAGAGAGGGAAGAGCTGGATTAATCTGCAAAGACAATATGAGAGCAGATATTCAGGTCGCATTTTTTATCCGCGTCAACAAATCAGTGGATGATATTGTGAATGTAGGTCAAACCATTGGCTGTCAGCGTGCTTCTGATGCCCAGACGTTGAGGGAACTCTTTGAAGCAAAATTTTCAGAAGCCCTTAAAACGGTAGGAAAGAAATTTGATTTTACAGAATTATATGAAGCAAGAAGCGAATTCCGTCAGGAAATCCTTGATATCATCGGAACAGATCTTAACGGATATGTGCTGGATGACTGCGCCATAGACTACCTTGAGCAGACTTCCATTGATAAATTAGATAAAGACAATATTCTTGATTCTGAAGGGATTAAGAAAATCACAGAACTGACAGCGACCCAAAATATTAAAGCCAATCAGGTTCGCCGTGATGAAGAAAAAACCATTACAAAACAAAATGTAGAAGCCAGAGAAGCCATTCTTGAGCTTGAAAAACAGCTGGCAGAAAAAGAAGAATCTCAAAAAAGAGAAGTCGCCAATATCAAAGCCCGTGAAAATGCAGAAATTCTGAAAGTAGAAGAAGAAGAACGTCTGAGATATGAAACTGTTCGCATTGCTACAGAAGAAAAACTGCAGATTGCTGAAGAAAATAAACTCCGTCAGGTCGTTATCGCTGCTAAAAATAAAGAACGTGCAGATCTGGTAGAAACCGAAAGAGTATTGAAAGATAAAGCCCTTGAAGCTACAGAAAGAGAAAGAATTGTCTCTCTTGCCCAGATTGAAAAAGAGAAAGCCATAGAGCTGGAGAAAAAAAGTATTCAGGATGCGATCCGTGAACGTTTGACAATGGAAAAAACCGTTGTAGAAGAGCAGCAGGGAATCAAAGATCTGGAAGCCTTCAAAACAGCAGAAAGAAATAAGCAGGTAGAAATTACTGTTGCCACTCAGGAAGCAGAGAAAAAACTGATCGAGGAAACAAGAGCCGCAGAATCCCGCAGATTGGCAGCAGAAAAAGATGCGCAGAAATATGTCATTGAAGCACAGGCGAAAAGAGATGCCGCAGAAAAAGAAGCAGAAGCCCGTAAGATTATTGCAGATGCTAAAGCAAAAGAAGAAGCAACCGTAGGATTGTCAGAAGCTCAGGTAATGCATGCAAAAGCAGATGCTGCAGAAAGACAGGGAGTTGCAGAAGCTACAGTGATTGAGAAAAAAGCAGATGCCAATAAAAAAGAAGGAATTGCCCAGGCAGAAGTCATCAAAGAAAAAGCATTGGCAGAAGCAGCAGGAATCACAGAGAAAGCAGAAGCCATGAAGAAACTGAATGATGCCGGTAAAGACCACGAAGAATTCCGTCTTCAGCTTGCCAAAGAAAAAGATGTGGAACTGGCTCAGATCGCTATTCAGAAAGATATCGCAGAAGCGCAGTCTATGGTATTGGCGGAAGCTTTCAAATCTGCAAAAATTGATATCGTAGGAGGTGATAATACATTCTTCGACAATGTTATCAGACAGGTTTCTGCAGGAAAAGGACTGGATAAATTCATCAGCCACAGCGAAAACGCGCAGATTGTAAAAGAAAACCTTCTGGGTGATGGGGAAAACATCATCGGAAAAGTGATGGGAATGGTAGATAAATACAAAATCTCATCTGATGACATCAAAAATATGAGCATTGCTTCTTTGATCTTTAAACTGAACGGCGTTGCCTCTCATCAGGAAAAAGGAATTCTGGAAAGAGCGCTGGATATGGCGAAACACCTGGGCGTGGAAAACAAGCCGGTGAACAATAACCATATATAATGCAAGAGTGCTTTAGATACTTTAAGAGATTCTAAGCCTCAAACCTTATAGGTTTTAAAAACCTATAAGGTTTATATCAAAAAATTTTCAAAGTACCACAAGTTATACAAATATCTGCTGTGAGACAGCAGTGATGACAACCTAAATAAAAACGATGTCAGAACAACTTAATTCCGGAACTTACGAAATTATTCAGAACCGTTTAAATGAGCAGAAGAATAACCTGATTCAGAGACTTCAGCAGCTTAATGAAAACCGTAAAAATATATTTGGCGGGGTAGATTTTTCACTCATTGCCAATGAAAGAATTTCAACGTATCACAGCTGTATAGCCAAAGATATCTATTCACTGGGTGATCACCTGATATTCGGGTTTAATGCCCACCTGGGACTTCAGACGGAAATCAATATTTCGGACGTTTTTTCAATATATACAATTAATAATGACCGGTTTGAACCTCAGCTTCAAACCCTGATCAATGATGAGGTTTTCATTGATGAGTTCAAAAACCTTTACAAATATTACAGAAATACTTTCTTTGCCAGGTTTACCTTCACCGAAAACTATCTGTATATGGTTTTCCAGCTGTCCGAAAGTACCACAGATATCAAAGCCTTTAAATGGCTGATCAAAGAAAATCAACTGGTCTATGTAGACTCAAGAAGTGCTTCCGAGACCTCTTACCCTCAGCAGCATGGTTTTGTATGGACAAAGGCCACGAGAGATATGCAGAGATCCGGGAAACATCCTCATATTTCTTTAGCAGATAAAGTTTTCGTAGAAAGTATTGGTGGAGATATTACCATCAAAGTAGAAGACAATACAGATACAGGAAAAGGAATTTACTCCGAAGATGTCATTCATAAAGATCAGAATCTGGACGATGCTGAGATTCATTTCTGTGATCTCGATAATCTTGTTTTGTTTAAAATAAAACCCTATCAGGAAACAGAACGCTATTTTATTTATAACCACAAAGAAAAGACCGTTTCCAGAGCAGATGCCCTTAAATATTCAGGGCTTTTGCTTCCGGAAAATCAAGGGGTATTGTTTTCAAACGGATATGCCCTGCAGACCGGTGGATTAAAAGTAATTTCTCAGGATCAGAACAGACTTTACTATCTCAAAACAATTATTGAGCCTAACGGAGAAAATTTTTTATACGTTTTCTACGATGATAAAACCAACAATTATCAGTTGATTTCTTATAATATCATCACCCAAACCATCGAAATACCAATCCGATGCAGTGGATTTACGTTTCTCAATGATGGAAAACTGATCTATCTCAGAGAAAGTATTGAAACCACTAAGCATCATCTGGCTCAGATCTGGCAGACTCCTTTTTCTAAAGAACTGCTGCCTAATGCGGAAAAAGCAGACAGTTTACTTTACAAAATAGGAAATAAAGATATTGTAAGAGTAATGGCAGAGAGCCAGGAGCTGATCACTCTTCTGAACAAAAAAGACTCTTACAGCGGTTTGTATGATGATATTGTAAAGCTTTCCACCTTTATTCTGGATACTTATTATTTCCTTGGTGAAGATGAGGTTCAGAAACTGGATCAGCCATTGAAAGAGATCAGAGCGATTGCGCATTCGGCCATCAATGAGTACGAAAAAGTAGTAGAACAAAGGAAAAATACAGAGGAAACTTTAGAAAAAATAAAGTTGTCCTGTGATAAAATTCTTGATGATACCAAAAGGCTTCACTATTCTCAGCTTACTGAATATATTGATGCTCTTTCTCAGATCAGAGCCTTAAGAGGAGAAGTGACGGGAGCAAGAGCGCTTAAATATGCAGACACAATTTTGCTGGATGCGTTGGAAAAATCTCTTGCAGACCGTTATACAGAACTGTCAAATGCCTGTGTGGAATTTCTGCTTCAGGAGGGAGCATTATTACCTTATCAAGAAAGAGCTGAGAAGATTTCCGAAGATATTATTGGACTGCAGAAAGCCATTGATGCCAAAACAATTGAAGAAAATATCAATCTCCTTTCCGGGCAGCTGGAATTGTTGGTGGATATTGTCAATAACCTTAAAATTGAAGACACCTCCCAGTCTACCCAGATTATTGAAAACATATCTCTGATTTTTGCGAGACTGAATCAGGAAAGGCTGGGACTCAGCAAAAGAAAAAGAGAAATTTCAGGAAAAGAACTCGCCTCAGATTTTCAGGCTCAGATTACCCTGTTTGACCAATCGGTGATCAATTTTCTGGAACTTTCGCAAACTCCGGAAAAATGTGATGAATATCTCACCAAACTTTCCATCCAGTTGGAAGAAATGGAAACGAAATTTATTGATTTCGAAGAATTTATCCAGCAGATAGGAACTAAAAGAGAAGAAGTTTACGGACATTTTCAGAATAAAAGAGTACAACTTACCGAAACACGAAATAAAAGGACTCAGAATCTTTTTGATGCTGGGCAGAGAATCCTGAAATCTGTACAGACCAAAGCAGAATCTTTTGACTCTGAAAATGAGATCAACGGTTACTTTGCAGCTGATCTGATGGTGGAGAAAGTGAAGGATCTTTCAAGACAGCTTGCAGAGCTGGAAGATTCAGCAAAATCTGAGGAAATTCAGACGCTGTTAAAAACATTACAACAAGAAGCGGTAAGAAAGCTTAAAGATAAAAAAGAGATCTATGCAGACGGAGAAAGCGTCATTGCATTGGGAGACTATAAATTTGCAGTCAATCAGCAGAAGCTGGATCTTACTTTGGTGCATAGAAATGCCCAATATTATTATCACCTTACCGGAACAAGCTTTTATGAACCTTTGAATTTCACAGCAGATGAATTCAAAGAAGTCTGGAATCAGGAATTTGTATCAGAAAATAGCACGGTAAAAAGATTTGAATATCTTGCCTGGAATGTGTTTTCCGCTCACAAGGAAATAACTTCAGAGATTGAAAACGAAAAGGCTGTACAGCAGTTTACAGCAGAGCATTTCGGAGAAGGATTGGTAAAAGGAATTCATGATAAAGATGCTGAGACAATTGTATTGAAACTTCAGCAGATGCACAATGAATTGGGACTGATGAGGTTTACTGCACAGGAAAGAGCACTGGCACAGCTTTTCTGGTTTTTCCTGGAAAGTGAAAGAAAAGAATATTATACCAAACAGTTTGAAGCAGCCGCTATTATTGCTCAATCATTCACTGTAAAACAGGGATTTGAGTATTTAATCAGAGAAATTTCGGAGGAAATGAAATCTTTTGCATCGGCCCATGGTGTTTTTAAAGAAACGGATTGTATCAATGCTGCCATATACCTTAAACAGGAAGACAAAGAAAACTTCCTGATCTCAGAAAAAGCGGCCGGATTATATGAACTTTTCATGAAAGAACTGAAGGAAAAAGGCAAAGACCTGGAGTTTATCAGCCAGTTGCAGGCAATGTATCAATACCCTCAGGCATGTTATTATATTGCAGAAAGCGCGCTAAAAGCCTTTAATTCTGGGGCTGGCCAAGATATTATACAGGAGGCAGCAGTATTTATCATCAGTCAGAAGTTTGATCCGAATAATATCAAATACATTTCTTATGAAGTCACCATAAAAGAACTGAAGTCTCTTGAAAAAGATACGGAATACCATCTTAGCTACTTTGAATTTGTATCCCGTCTTAGTCATTTTAATACGGTTACCGTTCCTAAATACAAACGGCTTCAGGAATTGAAGTACAGCTGGGTGGATGAAAAGAAAAAAGCGATGAAACTTGATACTTTCAAATCTCAGGTATTGAGTTCATTTGTGAGAAATAAACTGATCAATGATGTCTATTTCCCTCTGATCGGTGCCAACCTTGCCAAGCAGCTGGGAACTGCCGGTACCGATAAAAGAACAGACAGAATGGGAATGCTTCTTCTGGTCTCTCCGCCTGGATATGGAAAAACTACCCTGATGGAATATATGGCCGAAAGAATGGGACTGGTCTTCATGAAGATCAACGGACCGTCGTTAGGATATGATATTGTATCAACAGATCCATCCGAAGCCAAAAATGCAGGGGCGAGACAGGAACTTGAAAAACTGAATCTCGCCCTGGAAATGGGAGATAATGTCATGCTTTATCTTGATGACATTCAGCATTGTAATCCTGAGTTTTTACAGAAATTTATTTCACTGGCAGATGGACAGAGAAAAATTGAAGGAATCTACAACGGAGAAAGTAAAACATACGATCTCCGATCCAAGAGATTCTGTCTCGTAATGGCGGGGAATCCTTATACGGAGAGTGGAGAAAAATTTAAAATTCCGGACATGCTGGCCAATCGTTCAGATACTTACAACTTAGGAGAAATATCCGGATCAAAAACAGATCTTTTCGACCTGAGCCTTATTGAAAATGCCCTGATGTCCAACGAATATCTGACCAGACTGACCAATCCGGGAATTGAAAACCTGTATGAGCTTTATGATTGTGTGATTACAGATCATCCTGCTGACAACCTGAAAGGAAACTTCAGCTCCAGTGAAATATCGGATTTCAGAGCAGTACTGAAAAATACAATCAGGGTAAGAAATATGGTGCTGAAGGTAAACAAAGAATATATTGCCTCTGCAGCCATGTCAGATGATTACAGAAATGAACCCTCATTCAAGCTGCAGGGATCTTACCGTAATATGAATAAACTGATAACACAGATACAGCCTATCCTGAAAGACAATGAAGTTATCCAGATCGTCCTGGATCACTATCAGAATGAATCTCAGACGCTGACAACAGGGGCAGAAGCCAATATGCTGAAACTGAAAGAGCTGATAGGAATTCTCTCAGAAGAAGAAACCGAACGCTGGAATGAGATCAGAAAAACCTTTGTTAAAAATAAAACCTTAAAAGGTCTTGGAGAAAATGATAGAATGTCCCAGATTGTAGCGCTGCTTGCCCAATTTGGAGATGGGTTGGAAGGCATTAAAGAGGTTCTCAGAAAAGAAAATTAACCCTGTGAAGAATAAAAATAAACTGCATCACTTAATGGATGCAGTTTATGTTTTTATTGACGGATTACCTTGGCATTTTTATCAGAAAGCTTCTCAGAAATCCATTTCTTCATTTTTTCTTCCTGCTCTTTTTCTTCTTTTTCAGATTGATAGAGAACAACGGTACTTACATTGGCACTGTCTGTATTCGGAAAATTGGTTACTTTACCAATAGAAATATGGTTAAAGTCAGGAAATAGAATATTGATTTCTTTTATAAGACTGGAGTCCTTTATGGTATAACGATCCAGTTGCTGCCTTAAACGATTGATAATAAGATCTTTTTCAGATACTGCACTATTTCGCTGGCCGATTTCATTCAATATTTCGGATTTCAGATCTGTAGCATCCTGTTTTATAATAAGTTCAGTATTGGATATTCCAAGATTTTTAAGTTTTTGATTAATAGAATCCAATTCTTTCTTATCAAACTTTTTGGATAAAAAAGCTAATTCTATTTTCTTCGGTGAAGAATTATAGTTTACTTTTTTATAAATCATAGTATATCCCTTCTGTGTAAACTCATTATTGATAAAATTATCAACACTCTGGCTAAACTTTTTTTCATTCAACAGGTTATAAGCCAGATATGAGCTGGGAAGGATCATAATGATAATTAATGCGCTGATCCCAAACCGGATCTGTCTTTCATATTTTCGATCAACAAGTTTTACCGGTTGATATCTAAGGTATTTGATAATAAGAAACGTAGCGATGCAAATAAAAAAACAATTGATGGTATAAAGATAAAAAGCACCTATAAAGTAACTCCATTTAGCCACAGAAAGCGCATATCCTGCAGTACAGAGAGGAGGCATCAAAGCCGTGGCAATGGCCACTCCCGGAACAGGATTTCCCTGTTTTACCCTTGTAATGGCGATAACTCCAACAAGTCCTCCGAAAAAGGCAATAAGGACATCGTAAATGTTTGGGGCTGTACGGGCCAGAAGCTCTGATTGAGTTTCCTTAAACGGGCTTAAGGAAAAATAAATGAAAGAAACCAATAAACTGACCAGAGTGGCTATCAATAGGTTTTTCATAGATCTCTTCAGCAATTGAAAATTATAGGTTCCCAATGCAAATCCTGCTCCTACTATAGGTCCCATTAAAGGAGATATAAGCATGGCCCCGATAATGACGGCAGTGGAGTTTACATTAAGACCCACGGAGGCAATCACTATTGCACACGCCAAAATCCATAAATTGGAACCGCGAAAAGAAATGTTTTCGGTAACGTTTTCAAGAACTTTCTGCTTGTCTTCCTCTCCAAAATGAAGATTGATAAATCTAAAAAATTTTCCCACCATTATATTTTGATCTTTTTCTGAAAATAAAAATACATAATTAAATGTAATCTTTACCTTCTGTCTGTTCTATAAAATAAAAACTTGGCATACAAATCTGCTTGAGAAGAGAACTCATTCATAATCTGTATCCATAATATTAGATACTTCTGTATCTGTATCCAAAATTAAATACGCCATAATTTTGTTTAGCTAAAGAAGAAAATATGGAAACAATTACTCAACATCAGAAACAGTTTCAATATGCTGAAGCTTATATATCAGACATGTTGATGCTTAAAAATATCTTTCTGGAAACACAGCATCTGAAAAAAGCAGACCACAGTTTCGGACTTCCTTTTCTTTTGGCTAAAAATGATAGGGAAGTCATTGCTTTTGCCAGTCTTATCGTCAATGAAAAAGAAAAAATATCTTTTAAAATCTATGATAAAAACAGCATGACAGAAGCAGAAAAAAGAAACTTTTCTTCCCGGGCAGAAAGATATTGCAGAAATAATCAAACACCCAATTTTCAGGATCCGGAACAATTGAAAAGTAGTATCAGCAGTATGATCAGCTGGCTGAATACTGAATAAAAACAGGATAAAATTGTACATTTACTTAAAACCCCTGATTCTATGTCTAAAGATGTGCTGTACCTTAAAATAGCCAATTCTGTTACAGAGCAGATTAAAAGCGAAACCCTGCAGTTTGGAGACAGGCTGCCTTCATTGAGAAGCGCCCAGAAATTATACAATGTAAGCCTGAATACCATAAAGCAGGCGTATATGGAACTCGAAAGCCGTTCTCTGGTAGAATCACGTCCTAAATATGGATATTATGTAAGCCAGACTTCCCAGCGGAAACTGGCGCTGCCTTCTGTGACTCAGATGAAGGTTTCAGAAGGGAACAACACCCCTCAGGATCTTATTGACAAGGTGTTCGGGAGTATTGGTGGTACAGATGTTACACAGTTTGCCCTTGGAATTCCGGGGAAAAGTCTTCTTCCGGTAGCGAAGATGAAGAAATGCATGATTGACGTGATGAAAAGGAAAAGCGACAGCGGAACCAATTACGAACCCGTGCAGGGGAGCGAAGTTCTGCGTCGGGAAATTGCCAAATGGTCCATGGTCATGGAAGGGAAAATCACAGAAGATGATCTGGTTATTACTTCCGGAGCGATGAATGCCGTTTATAATTGCTTAATGGCCGTGACGCAACCGGGAGATTCGGTGGCGGTGGAGAGTCCGGTGTATTTCGGAATTCTGCAGGCCATTCAATTATTAGGGCTGAAGGCAGTTGAAATTCCTACGCATCCTATCACAGGAGTAGATCTGGATGCTCTAAAGAAAGTGCTTCCAAAGCTGTCTGCATGTTGTTTTGTAGTAAACTATAATAATCCACTTGGATTCCAGATGCCGGATGAAAACAAAAAAGAATTGGTGAAAATGCTTACCGAACACAATGTTCCTTTGGTAGAAGATGATGTCTATGGTAACATCTATTTCGGAGCCGGAAGACCAAAACCCTGTAAGTTTTATGATGAAGCAGGAATTGTGATGTGGATAGGCTCGGTTTCCAAAACATTGGCTCCGGGCTTTAGAGTGGGATGGGTAGCCCCCGGAAAATTTAAAGAAAAAATCATCCGTCAGAAATTGGTTCAGACGGTAAGCGGACCATCTTTGTTTTCGGATGTGATTGCTGATTTCCTTGCTCACGGACGGTATGACCACCACCTCAGAATGTTCAGGAAAAAGCTGTATGCAAATTATCTCCAGATCCAGAAATCGGTGATTGAATATTTTCCTGATAATACAAAAATCTCAGAGCCTAAAGGCGGTTTTATGCTTTGGCTGGAACTGGATAAGAGAATCTGTACAGAAGATCTTTATGATATTGCAGTCAGCCAGAAAGTAAACTTTGCTCCCGGAAGGATGTTTTCACAATATAATCAGTATCAGAACTGTATGCGTCTGAACTATGCATTAGAGTGGACAGACAGGGTGGACAGTGACCTGGAGAAGCTTGGAAAAATGATAAAAAACAGAATTTAATAAACCTTATAGCGATGAATGATAGTAAAAATGATGTAAAAATTGTGGCCTATGAATCTCAGTATAAAGAAGCTTTCAAAGCTTTGAATGAAGAATGGATCAAAATGTTTTTTGTAATGGAAGCAGGTGATTATAAGCTGTTGGATCATCCGGAAGAGGAAATTTTAAATAAAGAAGGACACATTGTCTTTGCTTTGCTGGATGGAGAAGCGGTAGGAACCTGTGCATTGGTAAAAACGGAAGATCATCCTCTTACTTTTGAGCTGTCAAAGATGGCCGTAAGCCCTAAGGCTCAAGGAAAAAAAATAGGCTATCTGCTGGGAAATGCTTTAGTAGAAAAGGCAAGAGCATTAAATGCAGAAAAAATCTTTTTAGTCACCAACTCTATTTTGGTTCCGGCCATAAAACTGTACGAAAAATTAGGCTTTATCCATACCCCTATCGGTCATGCTGAGTACGACCGTGCAGATGTCAGAATGGAGTTGACTTTCAATACGTAAACAAAAAAAATATTAGAACCCGGATAGGAATATCCTTGTTCTAATATCAAATTTAAATCTAATTGCTTTACTGTTTTATTTCTTGATAAAAGTCTTTGTCAGTGTTTTTTTGCTTCCGTTGATTTTAATGAAATACACTCCGGACGGAAGATTTCCAATGCTGATTTTTTCATTATAAAAACCTCTTGAAGACTGCAAATGTGATGTGAAAACAAGAGCCCCTTTACTGTCAATGATATCTGCTTTAATTTGCTTATCCTCAGATTGATACTGAATTCCAATGAATGTTGAAACTGGATTGGGATATATTGTAAACTCATCAGTAATTACCTTCGTCTCTTTTGCCGCCAATACTTCGTTGGTACATGCCGGAATCCTGTTAACTCCATCTATTCCCCATGAAGACTGCACCGAAATACAAAGCCAGTTCAATACAGTAGGGAAATGATCTGTTTCTCTTGTTGTTGAGGTATAATCATACACCTTGAAGTTATTATTTGTCCCCGCATTATAAGAAGGAGAACCCGTTACAGTCATATCATTGGTGTTCGGACTAGAGTCTGCCAACGTATTTCCTGAAGTGCCATTACATTTCCAATTGGCTAATAATTGAGAATAATAAGGATGTGAAGGGGTAATGTCCTGATTAGCCCAGTTCACGATGACATCATTGGGAAGGGCCGATTTCCAGATTCTTACATCTTTATAAGAAGCCGCCAGATTGATTCCGTAAGTATTCGTTCCATCCTGATTTAAGGTCAAAGGAAGTCCGGAATCAATATTTCCGATCGTATTCATTTTAGCAAAAGTTACCGGAACACCATCTTCATACAATGTTACAAGACCATCTCTGTCAAAGCTTGCTGCAATATGTTTCCATTTATTGGTTTCTACTTTTCCGCCTACAAGGTCAATTCTGTTAGTTCCGTCCCCAATATTCATCTTTAAAGTCTGACCTGAATAACCAGAGAAAACAAATCCTTTATTTTTTCCGTTAGCCCAGTTTTTATTACTGATCATTACCGGATCACTGGAGTAAGCTGCATTAGGCTTTACCCAAAATTCAATGGTAAAATCCTGATTCGCGCCAAAATTAAAAGGAGTCTGGTTCGCGGGTTTTGCATAAGTTCCTGCAGGGAAATTCAATTGATTAAATGTTTTATTGGATTCCAGCACTGTTTTGCTGATCTGCTGAGGAGTAAATCCGGGATTGGAATACACCGTAAAAATATTTCTTTCAGAAAGATTTCCGCCTCCGTGAGAGCTGTCTACCGCACCGTGGTCTGTAGTAAGAACTACCAGCCAGTCTTCATTGTTATAAGAAGGCCTGCTTTTCATTGCAGTTACAATTTCACCAATATAAGTATCTGTTGTCTTAATAGAATTTACATACTGAGGAACAGTGGATGAGAACCCGTAAGAATGTCCTGCATGGTCTACATCATCAAAATCTACAAAGAGGATGTCAGGATTGTCGTTTTGCAAGGCATTTACGGCAGCATTTTTTACCGCAAGATCTGTTGCCAGATTAGTCTTTACATCAGCGTTTTGAATAATTTTATCGTTGATGGGCGACCAGTGAGCCAGAGAAATGGTTCTCAAATTAGCGTTGTAAGTCTCTGCTCTTGTTAAGAAATCAGGGTAATTAACGAAGTTCGGACTGGTAAAATTATTGTCCTGAACATTGTGTTTGGTGTGCCATACTCCGGTAAGCATAGTGCTCCATCCGTTTCCGCTCCAGGTAGTAGCAGTGCAAAGTCCGTCAACAGAGTAAATGGACTGATTGATGAGGTTTTGAATGTTAGGAGTAGGCGTAGACATCATGACATCTGCACGGCATCCGTCAATTCCGATAAAAAGGACTTTTTTAGTCTGTGCTCCAAGGAAACAGCTCATAACAACAGCCATTGAGAATAGTTTTGTTTTCATGGGAAAATAAGGTTTTAGAATTATAAATATTTACAAATAGTAATTTATTTTTAACTATTGTAAAATTAGTTTACTATTTGTAAACATTTGTGAACTGAAAGTTAATTATTTGATAATTAAAAAGGTTAGAAAAAAGAATTCTAAAACCTTCAATTGGCCATACTAAACCGAGACTGTTTCAAAAGTGTTATTCTGAACGAAATGAAATGCAGTGAAGAATCTAATATTGGGAAGATCAGTAAGATTCTTCCTTCGTCAGAATGACAAAAGCCAAATCACATAGCTTTTGTGTAAACCTCTGTGAAACTTATAATTTGGCGGGATGGTTAAAAACACAAACATTTTCAATAGAAGTATCCATGAAAACGTTTGTGTCAAGAAGTATTAAAATAATTTGAAAAAGATGTATTTAAAGAAGATCTTCAGCCTCAGAAATAGTATTCAGAATATAATCAGGTGACGCCTTCTCAAGCTCTGATTGGGTTTGAGCTCCCGATAGAACAGCTATTGTAAGTCCGCAGCCTGCATTTTTGCCCTCTTCAATATCAATAACGGAATCGCCTGCCTTTAAAACCTTATTGGCTTCCGTAATATTGAATTTCTTCATCGCGAGATGAATCATTTCAGGGCTTGGACGGCTTTCCGAAACGTCGTCCGCAGTAATCAAAGCATCAAAATGAATGCTTTCCTTCCAGTTAAGTTTGTTCAAAAGCTGATGCGCAATCTCTGATGTATATCCTGTATTTAAAACGATCTTTTTGTTTTGAGACCTCATGCTCAGCAGAAAATCTTCTGTTCCGTTGATGGGTTTTACCTCAAGGTTTTTATAAGATTCTTTTAGCTGATCGGAAAAATTCTCAAAAATGGCAGGAGCATCCTCTTCATTTCCATTAATTTCTTTTAAAAGGCTTGTGATGGCTTCCAGTTTTTCCATTCCGGCACAGCTGGATAATACTTTTTCAAGGCTTACAGTATAACCGTAATCATTCACAGCATTGGTAAGTGTTTTGTAGACTACATTATCTTCATCAACGGTTGTTCCGGCCATATCCAGAACTAATAATTCTATATTTTTCATGTAAATGTTATGCGTAAATTTTTTTAATATTAAACTTAGAGAAGCCACCGCTTCCCGTCATTCCTTTTCCCCCGATACCCGTTACAATATGAATGTTGGAAGATGGGCTGTGCTCAAAAATATCCTTTGTCTTGCACTGGGAATAGATCCCAAACCATCTTCTCTGAATTTCATACGTAGGAAGATCAATGATTTTCTTCGCTTCATGAATCATAAATTCATCAATCTCCATATTAAGATCATATCCCAGATCATCCGCATTTTTAGCATCCGCATACTCATGAGAATCTCCTATGATCACAGAGCCGTCAAGGGCCTGTTTGAATAAAATATGCACTCCGTATTTCTTTTCAAACGAATTAGGATCTTCTAAAGCCTTGATTTTCTGAAAAGAAGGACACTCGCTAAAAGACTCATACCTTCTCACGGAAAGTCCGGTAAGAATATTTCCCTGAAGTGAATAGATTCCCTGAGGTTTGGTCTGAAGCATCTGAAGTTTGCTCACTTCCAGATCACTGTCATTGAATACTTTAGGATATAAAGTTTTGAACTCATGCCCGCCGCAGATGATGATTTTAGATGCATAAAATTCTATTCCGTCTGCAGTTACAGCGGTACATTTCTGATCATTTTCATGGGTTTCCAGCACTGTAGTATTATAGAAAATCTGCAATCCCATTTTTTCCTGAAGCAGCTTGTGAAGCTTTACAATCATATCTGCGGAATCTACGGAAAGTTCCTGCGGAAAAAACAGACCTCCTTTGCAGTAATCCGAACGGAGACCGTCAAATTTCTTGATGCAGTCGTTTTTGGATAATAAAACAGATTCATAATCATTATTTCGGTTGATTTCATATAGTTCTTCAATCAACTGAAGCTCCTCATCATTGGATGCGATATAGACAGATCCGTTTTGCCTGATGGTAAGATCTGCCTGATCATGAAGTTCATTGTATATAGTCAGGCTTTCCCTTCCGAAATTCTGCCATTTCAGATCCATTCCGGAAGGGACTACCTGTCCGAAATTCCTTACTGTGGCTCCCTGAGGAACAGAATTTCTTTCCAGTAAAGCTACTTTAAGATTTTTCTTCAGCGCATGATAAGCATGGAACGTTCCTAAAATTCCACCTCCTACAACGATTAAATCAAATTTTGTTGTCATTGTTCTATAATTTATAAAATTTTCGACGTATCGAAATTGATGAATTGATTAGAGTTTGAGTTTGATTTCGGCTTTGATTTCTTCCTGAAAGCCAGAAATGCAACCACCGAAAGAACGAAAACCGTTATGGTGATGATATAATTCAAATTGATATAAAAATGTAACCACGAAGTCTGAGCCGATCCGAAGTTTTTATACAGCAGGATCAGCACACTTCCCAGATATCCGAATGAATCTACAATATAGATCAGAAAACCAACGTTTCCTTTGATTTCAAAGGCCGCGATCATCCGGTCAAAATAGATTCCATTGAAAGGAATATAACAAATGTACATTCCAAAACCTGAAATTGTCATCCATAAAAAAGGTGCCATATAACCCTGCTGAAACAGATAGGTAGAAAGTCCTACCGTAAGAATTCCTGCAAAAAGAATATAATGATAGCAGGCAAACGCTTTTTTATTGTTTTTCACTTTCACCATAAAGCTTAAAATCACAAGTACCATCACCGCAATAGGAATTTCTGTTAAGGTGAAAATAGAACTGTCTAAATTAAAATGCAGTCCGTCCCAGATTTCCCGGTTGAAGTTATCTCTGAAATCTCTTAAAACGGTTAAGCTGATATAAAGAAATATGATACACACGATCGGAACAAAAAACTTTTGAACCAGTGCTTTTCTTTCTGCACCATTCAACGGCTGTCTTTTATTTTTAAGCAAAATGTCTTCTTCCGAAGGTTGGGGAATTCTTTCAAGAAGCAATCCGAATAAAATCAATGGAATAATAAAAATAAGTCCGGCAGAAAATGGCATCCAGAATTCGGAAATGGAAAATGTATCCATTAAAAATTTTCCTGCTGACTTTGTAAATCCTGAAGAAACGACAAAGCTTGAACATAAAAACAAACCAATAATTTCCGTGGTTTTTCGCCCTTCGATATAGGAGAAAACAATTCCCCAGATCATTCCCAGCGGAATTCCGTTGATGAACATAAACAGAATATTGTAAGGAGCAGGAACGGCTGCAAACCCCAACAACGCAAGCTCAGCAATAGCAATGAAAGTAAAAAGATAAGTAATTCTTTTCTGGGGTTTTAGTTCAGAAATAAATTTGATCCCGATGAATTTTGAAATAAAATAGCCTACTGCCTGTGCAATGATAATCAGTATCTTATAATCTACCCCGAAATAAGAAAGTCCCTCGAAAGAAGCTACAGTAAAGGGTTTCCTGAAGCCGTACATGCAGAAGTATACACCGAAAGCGGCGAAAGCGGCCTTCAGTGTTACTAATGTTTTTTTATTGATGGTTCTGGCCATGATAAGGGTTTAGAAGTTCAGTTTTACTCCAAGATTGAATCGTACTCCGTAATATTCTACCTGTTCAGGACGGTCTTCACTTTTTCCGAAGTGATAGATCAGCGGTTTGTTCAGAATATTGTTCACATCCGCGTATAAAGTCAGATATCTGGTAAACTGATAAGAACCTCCGAAATCAAGATTGCTGTATTTTCCATAATAAGAATCGTTGATATCTTCCTCAGCATATTCTACTGCATATTTCCCTTTGTAGTTGTAAGCAAGCCTTGCGTTGAATCCTTTCTTCTCAAAGAAAAGCTGCGCATTGTATAACTCCTTTGCCTGATAGGGAAGGGCTACCGTTCTGCCGCTTGGTTTTTCCATTTCAGAAGTCATGAATGTAGCATTCAGTTGTACCCCGAAATATTGTAGAAGCCCTGGAAGGAAGTCAAATCTTTTATTAATTCCCAGCTCAATTCCTCCCAGCCATGCCGCTTTTCCATTATTAGGAGCGGTAAATTGTACGCCGTTGTTTCCGTTATAGTTTCCGATAAAAGAATCCTGGAAAATAGGATCTGTAATGGATTTATAGAAAACACCGCCACTCAGAATCCCTACGTTGGAGAAATAATATTCTCCCATCAGGTCAAAATTCAAAGAATAGGTAGGATTAAGATTGGGATTTCCCCCTTTGAATTCGTTATCTGCTTCACTATAAGTTCCTCCCGGAGTCAGATCTCCAAAATTGGGCCTTGAGAAAGTTCTTGTTGCTGCAAAGCGTAGATTAGCTTTATCGTTTAAAGTATATTTCAAGTGAATCATCGGAAGAACGGCCAGATAGTTTTTGGTATTTTCTACCGGTGTCAGTACATTATCATTTACACTGTAACCTTTCACTTTTGTATTGGTATTGGATAATCTGATTCCTCCTAAAACGGTGATCTTGTCATTCAGTTTATAGGTTGCCATTCCATAAGCATCTGCATGTTTTTCAAACACATCAAAGTTCCTTCCCAGAGCTTTATTATATTCCAGCGCTTCGGAATCTGCTGTGTTGATTTTCAGATTTCCCTGATGTTCATACCAGAACTGGTTCATTCCTGTGGTAGAAAGTACCGGACCAAATGTATTTCCGATGTGAGCATTCATTTCACTTAAATATTTCGGCCCATTAGGCTGTGTTGTGATGTATTGGGAATAATCAGACAGAAGAGGTGCTGTTCCGCTGCTCCAGTTGTAGAAAATATCGGAGAATCTTGCATTACGCTCTTTATCACGGTATTTAAAACCATATTTTAAAGTCAGTTTATCAGATGCATTGATCTCATGGTTGAAAGCCGCTACGATTTTATCCTTTTCCTCTACAAAAACCTTGTAAAATTCAAGATCTGTAAATCTCATTTGGGAAGCATCCATTTTAAAGTTCGGATCACTGTAAAAACCAAATAAAGCATCCGGATTTTTATAATCTAATTTCCCGCCATCTGCTTTCCAATACGCTCTAGGTCCATTTCCATGATTGGAAATATAATCAGGATTGATGCCTACACCGGATTGAGTGTACTTGATGACATAATAAGAATTGTTCTGTTTGTCTGGGATGTTTCCATACTTGAATTTGTTGTCATAATAAGAGAGATCCCAGTCAATTTTTCCTTTGTTTAATTGATGAACCGCTCCCAGGGAAGCAGACGTAAGTTCCGTTATCAATAAATTGTGAATGTTCTGAAGCTCCACTCTTGCCGTATTGTTCGCACTGCTGAATTTATCAAAACGGATTCTATGCTTGTAGTGGGTTTCATCGTCTGATAATGTCCCATACATTCCTTTTAAATAGAAAGTTGTCTTTGGAGAAAGTACATATTCAAAAGCCGTATTAATTCCTGTTGTCTTTCTCACCCCGTTATAATCACGGAGTTCCAGTCGGAAAACGCCTTCATCACCACTTCTTCTGGCCTCGAAATTGTCTGTAGACCAGTTTCTTATGAAGTGGGCGAAATTGAAAAGATACCCGAATTTTTTGTCTTTTGTTCTTCCGCCATATAAAAATCCAAGGTTGTAGACCCCTTTATCGGCTTTGGCATTATATCCGCTTCCAATCGTTGCTTTAAACTCTGTTTTCATGGGTGGTGTTTTGGTGATGAAATTCACACCGCCGCCAATTCCGTCGGCCTCCATATCCGGAGTAAATGATTTGTTTACATGCACATAGGAGATCAGTTCCGTAGGGAAAAAGTCGAATGCTGTTGCTCTGGAGGTTGTCTCCTCTTCAGCCGTTGGAAGTCTGTTTCCATTAATGGTTGTGGATGCCCAGAATGGCGGAAGTCCTCTGAGGGAAACAAACCTTCCTTCTCCCTGATCTCTTTCAATAGAAACTCCCTGCACACGCTGTACGGTTTCTGCTGCATTTCTGTCCGGTAATTTTCCGATTCCGTCTGAGGCAATTACATTGGTAATATTGATTGCATTTTTCTGAAGATTCAACGCTCTCGCTTCCGTATTTTTCAATGTTCCGGTCACTACTATTTCATCAATGTTTTTTCGGAGCTGGGAAAGTTTAATGATCCCCAGATCAACCGTTTGCTCCGGTTTCAGATCAATTGTAATGTCTGAAGATTCATAACCAATATAACTGATTTGTAATGTATATTGACCTTCTTTGATATCATTGATGGCAAATTTTCCTTCAATATCGGTTGTTATATTTCTGGATAAGCCTTTTATTTTGACTGTTGCCCCAGGGAGAGGCTGGCTCTCATCAAGAACAGTTCCTATAATTAACTGTTTCTGCGCTGAAACAAAGACCATGAAACAGACAAAAACAAGGGTAAGTAATTTCTCTAATTTTGTTTTCATTTTTACATATATTAAATTTTTTATGCAAATCACGCTAATAATTTTAATATATATAAATATTTTATGTTAAGTATTGTTTAACAAATAAACGCCATTTGTTACAGCTATTTTACTTTGAAAAGCATTGAATCTGATCTTTGAAAATTGGATAAAACAGGTTTAGAGATCATTCATACAACGTTTTTTGTAAATAATACCATATACTTATGAAATAGAGAATTGCTTCAAAACAGGAGTGTTTTGGTTAATATTTCGTTCATCTTGGAAGAAAACAGAAAAATAAAAGTTGCATATTTGTAAACTTTCATGTGTGCTGTAATTCAAAAATTGAAGAATGATGTAAAAATAAGATGATTATTATATGGGTATCTATAATGAATCTACACTACATTTGTCATTTTGAATGTTATGAAGAATCTCAAGTTATTGAATGCAAATAAGAGATTATTCCTTCGTCAGAATGACAAAAGCAAAATAATAAAAACTTTGTGTTAAAAAAATGAGACAGTTAAGCCGTATAAAAATAAAGAACAAGCATCACACAGCTCTCATTGCTGATGCTTACCGGAACGTGAGGAAATTTTCCGTTGAAATACAAAGAATCACCCTCTTTTAAGATGATTTCTTCGTTGTCAATCACATATTTCACTTCTCCTTTCAGAATATATTTGAATTCCCAGGCATCCGTAATAACCTTTTCTCTTTTAGAATTGGGTTCGAGAGTAAGCAGTACAGCTTCAAACCCTAAAGAATGAAGACTTTTGCTGAAGATATGCATGTATTTGAACCCTTCAGCTTCCACCTCCTTTTCGATGACTTGCTGGCTTTCTTTCGGAACATAGATGAATTTGGCGTTGGATTTTTTCTCAACTCCTTCAAAAAAATAACTGGCGTCAATCTCAAGCGACTGAATCAGATCCAATAAAACAGGAAGTGATGGAATAGTCCTTCCATTTTCAATTCTGGAAACAAGGCCGTTGCTCACATTGGCTTTAAAAGCCAGTTCGTTAATGGTTAAATTATTCTTTTTTCTAATATCCTTTAATCTTTTGCCGATACCTATTAAAAAGTCATTCATACTGTGTGCAATTTAACCTGAATTATTTTTTCATCATTATATTGAAAACAAAGGTAATATTATTCTATAGAGTTTGGATATAAGAGGGAATCAATTCATTGAAATTTATTATTGGGTTTCCCGGCTTTCTCAGATTCTTTCGCCTTTTCTCTCCGGCAAAATTTCCCTATTTTTGTAAAACTCCTTATTTCATCTATGAAAAAAATTATTCTTATCGAAGACGAAACCAGTGTTGTCTCATTTATTAAAAAGGGACTTCAGGAAAATGGGTATGAGATTTCTGTTGCTTTTGACGGGCGTACAGGAGTGCAGCTGGTGCGGGCTAACGATTTCGATCTGGTTATTTTAGACATTATGCTTCCGGAAATGAATGGTCTGGATGTATGCAAAGAAATAAGAAAAACCAATCAGAGCGTTCCTATTTTATTTTTGACTGCTTTGGGAACTTCTGAAAATATCGTTCTTGGGCTGGAAAGCGGCGGAGATGATTATCTTGTAAAGCCTTTTAAATTTATTGAACTGGTGGCACGCGTGAAATCTCTGCTTAGAAGAAGCAATAACAATGGTCCACAGGAAATTGCCGAACCGGAGCCGGATAATGAACACGTATTTCAGTTTTCGGATCTCATGGTGAATGATTATACCAAGAAAGTAACCCGTGCCGGAGAAGATATTTCCCTTACTTCCACAGAATATAAACTCCTGTTGTATTTCCTGAATAATCCTGAAAAAGTAATTTCAAGAGCAGAAATTCTGGATGCGGTCTGGGGCGTAAACTATGAGCTGGGAACCAATGTGGTAGACGTTTATGTCAACTATTTAAGAAAAAAACTGGATAGCCAGGACGATAATAAGTTGATTCATACCGTGATAGGAATGGGGTATGTGTTGAAAAAAACATAATGAATGTTTAATAAAGTCATTACAAATCAAACCAAAACGATGGTGCTTTTGATGCTGGTTTTTACCGCCATCATTTTGCTGTTCAGTGGTTTGGTGTACTTTTCTATTGTTAATTTTTCGCATCAGAGGTTTTATGAGCTGCTGAAGATCAGAACGGCAACCATCGTTCAGATAGAAAAAAGCAAAGATCATCTCGATCTTCCGGAAAACTATGTTCTCAACAGTTTAAATGATGAGGAACTTCCGATGGAAAAAGACTATGTTTTTGCTGTTCCCAGTGATTCCAATTTCAAAAAAATATCTCAGGAAGTTCATATTCCTTCATATTTCTTTAAAAATATTATCAAAGAAGGAGAGTCCAATTATAATGATGAAGAATTCTATTATATAGGACAAAGCTTCAGATATGATGATAAAGATTATATTGCCATTGCTTCAGCCAAAAACCATTATGTGGTTTATTATCTGGGCTTCCTAAAAAGAACACTGCTTACCTGTATCGTACTGTCTCTGTTCTTTAGTATGATTTTTTCTTTTTATCTGTCCAAAACTTTATTCAGACCCATCTTAAAAATTACAGGAAAAGTAAAGGAAATCAGTTCCGAAAACCTTCATTTAAGGCTGGAATCACAGCCTGATAATAAAGAACTGAATGAGTTGGTAGACACCTTTAATGATATGCTCAACCGTATTGAAACGTCTTTCGAAACCCAGAATCACCTGATCGGAAATGTTTCCCACGAATTGAGAACTCCTCTTACCTCCATTATGGGTGAGGCGGATGTGGCACTTTCCATCAGCAGAACGGCCGATGAATACAAAGAAACCCTGGGAATCATTCTGGATGAAGCTGAAAAACTTGATAAAAAGATCAAAGCACTGCTTATGATTGCTCAAACCGGATTTGATGGAAAGATCCAGAAAATGGATAAGGTAAGAATCGATCAGCTTCTTTGGGATGTTATTGAAACGCTCAGAAGAATTGATTCCAGAAACAATATTTACCTTGATATCAGCATGCTTCCCGATAACCCGAAGAAACTGAAAGTACAGGGAAATGAACAGTTATTGCATCTTGCCGTAGCCAATATCATCAGTAATGGCTGTAAATATTCTAATTTCCAGCAGGTTAAAGTTTCGCTTGGAGCTACCAATACAGACGTTTATATTATTGTAAAAGATAATGGTATCGGGATTCCGGAAGTGGAAATGAACAAAATCTACGATCCGTTTTTCAGGGCTTCGAATACCAATAATTACGAAGGCTACGGAATCGGGCTTCCGCTGGCAAGAAATATTGTAAGAATGCACCATGGTGAACTGATTGTAAGCTCGCACGAGAATCAGGGAACAACAGTACAGATGCGTTTTCCTAATTTCTACAGCACTCAGAAGAGCGAAGAAATCAATAAATAAGAATCTCTGTTCTGACTTTTTTTACTTGTTTTTAATTTTATTTTGTTTTGAAAATCAGTATGTTATATTGTTGATTTGGTTTCTTTTCGATTTTAGTTTATTGGGGTATGAACTCCTGTTAACAATTTTCTAATCTCATTTTAATCTCTTTAATCACATTTTAATTCCGTTCCAAAGATCTTCTAATATGGTCGTTCTAGTTTTGTATCATCAAAAAAGATAAACACAATACAAAATAATAAGAACATGACTAAAACAATTTTAATTGCAACAGATTACTCTCTTGAGTCATTGAACATATTGAAAAAAGTACTTAAAGAGAAAGATGCAGCAGAAGATCAGAACCAATATAATATCCTTCTGACTTCCGGATATGATTCCGGAGATTCTATCAGAGATCTTTTATTCAGTACCAAAACATCGATATTCAATAAAATCAGGCCTACGGAATTCTGTGATGCCTACGGAATCATCAGCAATAAATATCCACACCTGGTCAATAAAATCATATGTGATGTCTTTACAGGAAGTTTTCAGAGGACATTCAATCAGTACGTTAAGGCGGAAAATATTGTGGAAGCTTATTATTCTCCTGCTATCAAAAGCAAAGGAAATGGCAAGTTTGATCTGATTCCTTACATCAAAAAGTGTAAAGATCTGAAGTCTTATGAAATCCCTGTTGAAGTAAGAAAAAGACTTCCGGAAAGAGGAAGACTGGCAGAGATCTTTGTGGAAGCCTAAGAAGTTAAACACTATTTAAAAAGATAAAAAATGTTAAGAAATTATAGTAACAGCAGGACACTGGGAGACAATATCAGGTTGGGGACGCTGACTGCCTTTACGGCAGGTACTATAAATATAGCATCCCTATTGATATTTCTCTCTTTTACGTCGAATGTAACGGGGCACTACGCTATTTTGGCGGCGGAAATCAGTAAAGGAAACTGGACGCAGGTGGGAGTCGTAGGAGGATGGATCTTTTTGTTCTTCTTCGGAAGTTTCGTGTCCAACTTTATCGTTATCAATTTTAATAATAAAAGCAAATATTTTGCCCATGCCATGCCGATTGTGCTGGAAATTATATGTCTTCTTTTTGTGGGAATATACGGGCAGTTTTACTATCAGAAAACACTAGAAGAAACAGAATATTTAGTAGCATTAATGCTTTTCGCTACCGGACTTCAGAACGGTCTTACCGCAAGTATTTCCAACTTCTCCGTAAAAACAACCCACCTTACCGGAACTACTACTGACCTTGGAATTCTGACATCGATGTTTACCCAGAAAAAGTACAGAAAAAACGGAGAGCTGATTGGCAGAGCAAAACTTCTCATGAGTATTATGCTTGCCTATGTAATGGGAGCCGTATTTTCAGGATTAACTTACTACTATCTGGAATTCAGGGTGTTCTATGTCATCAGTATATGTCTTCTGATTGTCATCGGGTACGATGCCTATAAAATTCATATCCGTCACTTCAATACAAAATACAGATACAGCAGAATCTATAAAAAGCCCAATCTTTTTGCTTACCTGTATGATAAAATCCATGGAATTCCTAAAAGAGAAAAGAAAAGAAAATTGGTCTTTGAGGATTAAATTAGAAAACACACTATTAATTTTTTGTATAAACTAGCTGTAAATGCCCTTATTTTATTATAAAATAGGGGTGTTTTTCTTAAAAATGATCTTACTAATCAGTATTTCTGTTGTTTTTTGCCCTATTTACTGGCTGCTGAAATGAAAGTTTCCTGATCATAAAAATAAACCTGCTAACGCCCTTCATTACAAACATTAAAAAAATCAGTTGGGGATAAATAGGCAAAAATGTTGATAATTAAATATTAAATCACGATTTTAGTATTTTAATTCCCGTTTTCATTAACTATTTTTGTAAGTTGATTTACGTTTTTATGTCAGATATTATTCAGCTTTTACCGGATCATGTAGCCAACCAAATTGCAGCGGGAGAGGTGGTGCAGCGGCCTGCATCCATTGTGAAAGAACTTTTGGAAAATGCTATTGATGCAGATGCAACGAAAATTGAACTGATCATCAGAGATGCCGGGAAAAACCTTATTCAGGTGGTAGATGACGGAAAAGGAATGTCTGAAACAGATGCCCGCATGGCTTTTGAAAGACATGCTACCTCCAAAATAAAAGGAACAGAAGATATCTTTAAGATTGCCACAAAGGGATTCCGTGGGGAAGCACTGGCTTCGATAGCAGCGGTTTCACAGGTGGAGCTGAGAACGAAACAGAAAGATACTTCCATCGGAACCAATATCTATATTGAAGGAGGAGTTTTCCAGTTTCAGGACCCGGTTCAGACAGCAGACGGATCAAACTTTCTGGTTAAAAATCTTTTCTATAACGTTCCTGCAAGAAGGAAGTTTTTGAAAAATAATAATATTGAATTCAGACACGTAATTGATGAATTTCAACGAGTTGCGCTAGCTCATGAGAACCTTGAGTTTTCCCTGTTCCACGATGATGAAGCTGTTTTCAGGCTGAGAAAAGGAAGTCAGATGCAGCGTATTGTGGATGTTTTCGGAAGAAAATTACAGCCACTTTTAATTCCCATTAAAGAAGATATTATCTGGTGTAAGCTTCACGGTTTTGTTGCCAAGCCGGAAGGAGCAAAGAAAGCAAGGGGAGAACAGTTCCTTTTTGTGAATGGAAGGTATTTCAGAAGTCCATACTTCAATAAAGCAGTACAGGAAGCATTTGAAGGGCTTCTTCAACCGGGATATGTGCCTTCGTTTTTCCTTTTTCTGGAGCTTGATCCGGAGAAAATAGATGTCAACATCCATCCACAGAAAACAGAAGTGAAATTTGAAGATGAACATCTTATTTTTGCTTTGCTTCGTTCAACCATTAAAAGATCTTTAGGAATTTATAATGTTTCTCCAAGTCTTGATTTCGACAGAGATCCTGAACTGGATGAAATGATGAATAAACCGATTCCCAGCAAAGGAAATGGAGGCGGAACCGGTGGCGGTGTTTTTAAAATGCCTGAAATCATTGTAGATAAAGACTATAATCCGTTTCTGGAGGAGAAAAATGTAGTACATCCGGAGGAAATTCAGAACCTTACAGAAATGTACCATCAGAATATTACGGCAGAACCTTCAAAGATCAATCTTTTTGAAGATGAAGATTTTGACGAAGACCTGATGAGACTTCCCAATGGATACTGGCTTTTCAACAAAGGAGATGTCACATTAATGCTGGATTTGGGAAGAATGCACAGATTATTGGTTTCTGAAGGAAATAAATCCACCAGAAAATCCAATACAAACAGCCATGCTCTTCTTTTCTCTCTGGAATATCATATGAATGAAATCGAAAAGACAAAATACAATTCGATAAAAAAATATCTTCCGGAATTAGGGTTTGACATGAAAATTGCTCATGAAAGTGTACTTCGAATAGATTCGCTTCCTGAAGGACTGAAAGAAACCCAGGCCATGAAATTTCTCGAAAACCTTTTTGAGATCCTGGACTACAAGACGGAAGAAGAATTTATGCAGTATTACCATAACCAATGGAGTAAAATGCAGTCGAAGTCAAGATTTGACTTTATTTATAAAAAAGATGCGGAACAGCTTATTAAAGACTTTACAGCATTAGGCTTCCCGGAGTTTTTACCGGATGGTAAAAGATGCTTTTATGAAGTTCCGTTTAACGACTTTAAAAACAAATTTTAAAGAATATGTTTAACAATATACCACCCATCACAAAGAATATCATTATCATTAATGTTATAGTATACCTCATATCTAATTTTATTTTTAAAGGATTGTATGATTCCTTGGTAGGCTATTATCCTTTTTCTCCACTCTTCAAATCATGGCAGGTAATTACACATATGTTTATGCATGCTCCTCTTGAAGAACCTGGAGGGATAATGCATATTTTATTTAATATGTTTACTTTGTTTAGTTTTGGACCTGTTTTGGAGCAAACGCTTGGAGATAAAAAATATCTGATATTATACTTTGCAAGTGGTCTTGGTTCCTTTTTCTTGTTCAATTTGTGGAATTTTGTTGAAATTCAACAAATTGTTTCTGGTCTGGAAAGCTTAGGAGTAAATGCTTCTGAAATTTATTCAAGGGTATCTCTTAACACCGCAGATTATTTATCATTCCATGCGTCTACTCAGGAAGCACAGAATTTGTCAGATCAGCTTTATACAGATTTAAGATCACGAATGTTGGGTGCTTCGGGAGCGATTTTCGGAGTAGTAGCTGCATTTGCAACATTGTATCCCGATTCTAAAATTGGAATCATGTTTATTCCTGTGCCTATAAAAGTAAAATATCTTTTGCCTATTATTGTTGTGGTTTCCATATATCTTGGGGTGTCAGGAAATGGAGGAGGAGTTGCTCATCTGGCTCACGTGGGTGGTGCTTTGGTAGGATGGCTGCTGGCAAGAATTTGGAAAAAACATTTGTACAGATTCAACTAAAGCAGCATTGTGAAGGCTTTCCGACTTATATTGTTCATAATCCACCTGGGAATTTTATTTCTACTGTTGGGTACTTTATTGAACGCTTACGTTCCACCAAAGATTTTTCCATGGTTTAATCTGCTTTCCTTAGGTTTTCCTGTGCTTATTATAGTATATGTTATGCTAACGGTTTTCTGGGTATTCAGCTGGAAAAAACGAGCTTTTGTATTTATGTTTGCAGGTTTAGCGTTTATAAATCCTGTAAAACGTTGGGTTAATTATTCTTCGCCTGAAAGTGGGAATTCTGATATAAAAATAGTTTCTTTCAATACGAGAGCTGGCGGAAGAGGAAGTGCGGAGACAGGACCTTACCTGAAGTCTCTGGATGCGGATGTTCTTCTTTTACAGGAGGATGCCGGTATAATATATCGATTTGATGGATATCAGAAAGCAAATCCTGGTGGAGGTTTGACGATTTTAACCAAACACAGAATTGTTAAACAGCAGCTCATAGATCCGCAGGATGAAAATGTAAGAATTCCCGGATTACAGGTTGATATAGAAATTAAAGGTAAGGTATACAGATTCATTGATGTCTATCTCAATCCTTTTCGCTTTCAAAAAGATATGGTGAGACTTAATGGAAATACCGATACCGATGAACAAAAAATAAAAGATGTTGTTAAAAGGCTGATTCCCACCTTTAAAAAACATCAGGATCAGGTAACACTTATTCGTGAGGCAATTGACAATTCTCCTTATCCTGTAATTCTAGCGGGCGATTTTAATTCTGTACCCAATTCTTACGAATATTATCATTTATCAGACGGGCTTGAAGATGCATTTGTGGAAGCAGGAAGAGGAAGTGCAACCAGTTTTCACGATTATAAATTTCCTATCAGAATTGATTATATTTTTTCTTCACAATCATTAAAGGTAATATCTTATAAAGTTGACCGTTCTGTAAGTATTTCAGATCATTATCCTGTCATAGTTAAGTTTTCTACGGAGAACAGGTAATCATAAAAATAGTTAAAATTATCTGCTTGGTAGGATTTTTGTTGAAAGAAAACCGTACCAAGACCGTTTTTTCATGAAGTCGAACCAGATATTACTATTTATACATATCGTTGTTGCTGTTTTGCTGTTATGCACATTGGGGAATGCATGGATTCCGCCCAATATTTTAGGCAACCTGAATCTTCTGTCTCTTGGTTTTCCTTATCTGATCCTGGCGCATGTGGTTCTTACGCTGATCTGGATCTTTAAAAAAGAAAAAATTGCTATTGCTTTTGTATTAGGGACATTTATTTTCTATAATCCAATCAGAAGATGGATCAACTTTTCTCCCAAAACAGAAAATTTAAAAACAATACGGGATATCAAGGTATTGACATTTAATGTGAAGTACGGAGAGTATGGCTGGGATAAAGTAAAAGATTATATCAAAGCACAGGATGCTGATATTATTCTGGTACAGGAAAAAGATACCAATCGTGTTATAAAACGTGATCTTATAAAATATCCGTCAGTTATTCTTAAAACTAAGCATAAAATTGTAAGACAGGCGGAACTTATTGATGAGAAAGCCCGTGGAAATTCATTCTATGCTGATATAGATATCAATGGAAAAGTAATCAGAATTATTAATGTATATCTTGAGCCCTTCAGGCTTCATAAATCGATGTTTACGAAACTAGATGGATTTGGTCTGGGAAATGTTTCAACATTACTTTCTCATATGACTCCTACATTCCAGGCCCACGAAGATCAGGTAAAAAGAATCAGAAAAATGGTAGATTTATCTCCTTATCCTGTTATTCTGGCAGGAGATTTTAATTCTGTTCCCAATTCTTATGAATATTACAATCTTGGAAAAGACCTTCAGGATGCCTTTCTGGTAGCAGGAAAAGGTAGTGCGAGCAGTTTTCACGATTATAAAGTTCCTTTGAGGATTGATTATATTTTCACTTCGAAATCCATCATTCCGTTAAGCTATAAAGTAGACCAGTCTGTGAAATTATCGGATCACTATCCTGTAATTGCAGAATTTCTATTAAATTAGTTCCATGAAAAATTTACTGACTGCGATTTTTATTTATACCGTTCTTTTTACGGCTTGTTCCAAGAAAGAATCTCCGGGCTTCGTAGCTGAACAGGAAGTAAAAATACGTTATGATACTACCGCTATCGACTCCTTTTCTACAGGAGCTGTTTCAGTAGATATTGCACGGAAAATAAGAATGTCTTCTCCTCAGTATATTGATTCTGTAAAACAGGCTAAAAAATTACAGGATGAAGAAAATAAGCTCAAAGCAGAGCTTGAAAAAGAAAACAAGGCAAAACAGGAAGAAGAAAAGAAAAAAGCAGAGGCTGAAAAGAAGCTGAAGACAGCAGAAAAGCCGTCAGCCCAGGAATCCAAACCAGAATAAATCCGAATTCCATTAAAAAATAAACAATATGAAAAAACAAATTCTAGCTGCAATCGTGATCTCAGTATTCACTGTAGCATGTACAAAATCAACAACAAAAACAGAACAGGTAGAGAATCCTGATGGATCTACTACCACTACCACCACTACCACTACCACTACTGAAACACCTAACGTTGTGGATAGTGCAAAGATCAGCAATGCTAAGGAAGATGTGAAGGCTAAAGTAGATGAAGCAGGTAATAAGATTGATGCTGCTGCCCAGAAGGCAAAAGATAAAATAGATGCCACAGCTGATAAGACAAAAAAGGATCTTAACAAAGCAGGTCAGGATATAAAGACTGAAGCTAATAAAGTAGGGCAGGATGCAAAAGAAGCTGCGAAAAAAGGAGCTTCGAAAATAGAGGAAGCCGCTAAGAAAGTGAAAGAAGATTTAAGCAAATAATTTAAAAGCCGTAGTTCAGTAGAATTACGGCTTTTTTAGTCTGCAGTGGAGAGGGTTAGGAATCTCTCTCTTATTTATTCATTTCCAGCAGTGGATCAATATATTCTCTGTCGTTGCTTAATCTTGGCACTTTATTTTGTCCGCCTAGTTTTCCTTTAGCTTCCAGCCAGTGATAGAACAGATTTTCTTTAGCGATATGTACAATCGGCCTTTTTAGAGTCATATTATTGTATCTTTTTGCTTCATAGTCTGAATTAATGGTCTTTAAATGCTTGTCAAAAGCATCAATAAAATTGTCAAGGCTGTCAGGCTGCCGGCTGAATTCAAAAATCCATTCGTGGGCACCTCCTTCATTTCCCTTCATAAATACAGGAGCTCCTGTAAAATCCGTAATTTGTGCTCCCGTTGTTTCACAAGCTTTTGAAAGGGCAGATTCCACATTGGTGATCATGAGCTCTTCCCCAAAAGCATTGATATAGTGTTTTGTTCTTCCTGTTATTTTTATTCTGAAAGGATTGATCGAGGTAAAGACAACGGTATCACCAATCAGGTATCTCCAAAGCCCTCCATTGGTGGTGATCACCATGGCGTAATTTTTTCCTGTTTCCACATCTTCCAGACTTACTACCTTCGGATTTGAAAAATGAAACTGATCCATCGGGATAAACTCATAAAATATCCCATAATCCAGCATCAGCAGCATCTCATCACTGTCTGATCTGTCCTGGATCCCAAAGAAGCCTTCGGAAGCATTGTAAATTTCGTAGTAATTGATGTTTTTTCCGATGATCTGTCTGAATTGTTCCCTGTAGGGCTTAAAGCTGATTCCGCCGTGAAAAAACACCTCTAAATTAGGCCACAGCTCAGAAATGCTTCCTACATTGGTTTCTCTTAATACTCTTTGCAGAAGAACCATCATCCAGCTTGGTACTCCAATGATACTTCCTACATCTTCATTTTTTACTTCAGAAGTGATTGCTTTAAGCTTGCTTTCCCATTCTCCCATTAAAGAAACTTTCTTACTCGGAGTGGTGGTAATTTCCACCCAAAAAGGAAGGTTGTCAATTAAAATAGCAGATAAATCTCCAAATTTTGTATTAAAATCTGCATATAGCTCGGAGCTTCCTCCTAAACGTAAATTTTTATAATTAAAAAGCTGGTTTTCGGGATGGTTGTTGGCATAAATGGAAACCATGTCCTTTCCGGCTTTCATGTGACAGTATTCAAGGCTTTCAGCAGAGATAGGAATGAATTTGCTTTTAGCATTGGTTGTACCCGATGATTTGGCAAAATGTTTAATAAGACCAGGCCAGCTTACATCTTTATATCCCTGTCTGGCTTTTTCAATAAAAGGCTCCATTTCTTCATAGGTAACAATAGGAACTTTGTTTTTGAAATCCTGATAGCTTGAGATAGAATTGAATCCGTATAACTTGCCATATTCTGTATCCTCCGCATGAAACAGCTGAGAAAAAAGTATACCTTTCTGGGTTTCAATAGGATGGTCCATAAAATTCTGTATCTGGTCAATCCTTTGACGGATGAACCAGTTGACTACTGTATTGAAAAGTGCTTTGGTTGCCATTTCAACAAATATAATGATATTTGAATTTTCAGAAAATTTTTTACGTGATTAAATAAAAAAACCGTCACAAAATTTGTAACGGTTTGATATTTATTTGATTGCTTGTTAGCAATATTCATCGTATGCTGCCTGAAGGTTTGCTGCAATGGCCCCTGCAGGGTTTCCTTCGATGTGATGTCTTTCCAGCATGTGAACCAATTCACCATCTTTGAAAAGTGCTACACACGGAGAACTTGGAGGGAATGGAGCAAGGTGTTTTCTTGCCTCTACTACTGCTTCAGTATCAAATCCTGCAAATACAGTTGTTAAATGATCTGGTTTTTTGTCTCCAGTCAAAGAGTAAACTACTCCCGGTCTTGCAGCACCTGCAGCACAACCACATACGGAGTTGATTACCAATAATGTAGTTCCGGACTGCTTCAATGCATCTTCTACCTGAGCCGGAGTTGTTAAATCCTGGAAACCTTTATCTGTAAGCTCTGCCTTCATGGGCATTACTAAATCTGTTGGATACATATATTTTGTTTTTTATCTCTACAAAGTTAAGCAATTCTTTGCGTTTGTTCAATATATAAAAACTATCAATTGATTAGTCATATAAAATTAACCAAATATTAATACTGTAATAATATGCTATAAATAATGAAATAATACTAGGAATATTAAAATATTATTATTAAATTTGAAATGATTCTGAAAAACAAACGATCATGAAAAAACATTTATTGCTTTCCCTCGAGCAATTAATAACTTAAATACTTTCTGAAATATGGTAGTAGCTTAATTCTTTTTTCAGTTTAGAATCAAAACTGATTAACAAACTTTAATATCCAAAGAAATGAATCCCGGAACTGAAGAGCTCCGGGATTCTTTAATCAAATCGATATGCAAAGGTTGTATATCCTTAGTTATGGAATGAGATATGTGTTTGCGAAATTAAGATCAACTCAAAATCCCGAAACCCGAATCACATTATGAAAGGAGCTTTTTAGCCATCTCGGAAATACTTTTTCCGTCTGATTTTCCGGCTAATGCTTTTGATGCCACTCCCATTACCTTCCCTAAATCTTTAGCAGATTCAGCTCCGGTTTCAGAAATAATATTTTTAATTTCTGTTTCTAATTCTTCAGCCGTAAGCTGTTTGGGTAAAAACTGCTCAATAACTTTCATTTGAGCATCTTCTACTTCTGCAAGGTCATTTCTTCCCTGTGCAGTAAATTGATCGTAAGAATCTTTACGTTGTTTTACCATTCTCTGAAGAATAGCAATTTCCTGTTCTGCGGTTACTTCGGCTCCGATAGCTTCAGTTTTAAGCAGTAATATCTGGGATTTCACAGCACGCAGAGAATCCAAAGCCACTTTGTCTTTGGCTCTCATTGCTGTTTTTATAGCTTCGTTTATTGTATTTTCTAAACTCATGTTTATATGCTTTAGGCTTTAGGCAATAAGCAGTAAGCTTTTTGATCCGGCTGGGATAGCCTATGGCTTACTGCATACTGCTTATAGCATTTAATCAACGTCTTTATTTAAAAATCTGTTTTCTCTGATCTGCATAGATCCATTGTTATCAGACAGGTAAGTGTTGATGTTCTGGTCTGATGCATTGTTTCCGTCGATAGAAATATTTTTTCTTTTAAAAGCAGGAATAGATTCGAATTCACTTGTGCTGTCAAAATTTTGGTAGCGGGAGTTGAATTCTTTTAATTTATTTCTTCTTTCAATCACTCTGTCCTGATCTGCCGTTTTGTTCACGAACGTGAATTCTGATTCTTCAGTTTTTGGAGTTTCAATTTCAGTTTTGTTTTCAAAAGTTGATCTTACTTCAAATTTTGGTTCTTCCTGTTTCTGGTAGAAAGTTTCAATCTTTTGAGTGGGTTCAGCTATCGCAGCATTTGCAGGTGTATTAAATTCTGCTTTTGGCTGTCCAAAATCCGTATTTGGTTCGTTTCTGATAGGCTCGTTTACGAAGAAACTGAATTCAACAGGTTTTTCATTTGAAAATGAGTTGTTGAATGGAGTTCCGGATTGTGGTTCCTCTTTTTTGTTTTCAAAATCAAATGAGAAAGACTGGATTTCAAGATCATTAGGATCTTCATTTTCTTCATCAATAGATAATAAGCTGTATTCCTCTTCTTCATCATTTCTCCAGTTTTGTTCCGGGGTGTTTACCGTATCTTCCTCTTTATCAAAGAATTTTATTTCAGTTCTGGGCTGCTCTTCTTCAATAATCATTTTTTTTTCAGCAGACGTCACATTGAACGGAGTGTCATGCTCTTCGTCATCCAGTCTGAAAAGATTTTTTCCACCAAAATCATGGGCTGCCCCAGGAGCTGATTCTCTTTCTTCTCTTGTTTTGAAAGGAGAATTTTTAGGAGTCTCAAAACTGTCGTTAAGACTAATTCTGATTTTTTCTGTAGGCCCTGCAAACTTTTTATTATCGTTAGAGAACCCCGTTGCGATTACAAGAACGCTTACTGCATCTCCTAATTCTTCATCTGCTCCCACCCCGAAAATGATATCTGCAGTATTTCCTGCTTCTTTCTGGATGTGGTCCATAATGATACCGATTTCATCCATGGTAACTTCTTCAGCCCCACTTCTTATCAATAACAGAACGTTCTTAGCTCCTGTAATCTTATTGTCATTCAATAACGGAGAATCAAGGGCTTTTCTTACAGCTTCTTCGGCTTTATTTTCACCTGAAGCTGTTCCTGTAGACATCAATGCTGTACCAGAATTCTGAAGTACAGATTTAGCATCTCTAAAGTCAATGTTTACATCAAAGTAACCGGTAATAACTTCTGCCATACCTTTCGCGGCATTGGTTAACACTTCATCGGCCTTTGAGAATCCCTGTTTGAATCCTAGGTTTCCGAATTGCTGTCTTAGTTTATCATTGTTGATCACAATAAGCGAGTCAACATTATTTCTTAATTTATCAAGACCGTTTTCTGCCTGTTCCAGTCTTCTTTTCCCTTCAAAACTGAAAGGAACGGTAACAATACCTACGGTAAGAATTCCCATGTCTTTTGCCACTTTAGCAATGACGGGAGCGGCTCCGGTACCTGTACCACCACCCATTCCGGCGGTGATGAACACCATTTTGGTGTTTTGTCCCATAGCAGCCTTGATATCCTCAATACTTTCAATCGCGGATTTTTCTCCAACTTCAGGATCGGCACCAGCTCCAAGACCTTCTGTGATAGAAGTTCCCAGCTGAACTTTATTGGCTACCGGGTTATTATCTAAAGTCTGAGCATCCGTATTACAGATCACGAAATCAACTCCGTGAATTCCTTTCTCGTACATGTGCTTCAAAGCGTTGTTTCCACCGCCCCCTACACCGATTACTTTTATAATGGATGAATTTCCTTTTGGCAAATCAAATGAAAATCCTTGTGTACCTATATTTTCCATAACTATACTTTTAATAATTGATAAGTGATAGATGATAATTGATGAATGATATTCGTTATTAAATTAATAAATATTAAATTATTTCCAGCTATCATTGACCATTAATCTTGTATCATTTATATTTATTCTACTTCTTCAAAGAATTTTTTTACTTTTTCCATAAGCGACTGTCCGAAGGTCAGTTTCGCCTTTCTGTTCTCCTGTCTCTCATTTTCAAAAGACTGCTGCTCCTGAACGGGTACTGCCTGTTGAATAGCCTGAACCGTTTCCGGCTGTGCTGAAGGCGTTTCCTGCTTGGGCTGCTCAGTAACAATCTCTCTTTCTTCGTCAGCATTCTGCTTTTTGTCTCTGATCTTTAAACTCTCCATCAGTAATCCGATAGAAGTAGCAAATTCAGGACCTTTCAGGTACTGATTTTTGTCGTTGGCGATATATTCATTCGCAAAACCGATTCTGCTGTCAAAACCTGTCGTATAATTGGCAAGCTGACGAAGGTGTTTCAGATTTGAACCCCCTCCAGTAAGAACGATTCCGGCAATCAGTTTTTTCTTTTGTTCAAAAGCACCGTAAGCTTTCAGTTCTGTATTCACCATTTCCAAAACTTCTTCTACTCTCGCGTTAATAATCTGCGCTAAAGTTTTTAAAGAAATCTCTTTGTCCGGTCTTCCGTGAAGTCCGGGAATGGTTACAAAAGTACTGTCTTTTTCTAATTCGGGAACAGCCGAACCAAACTTTACTTTCAGTTGTTCTGCGTGTTTCTCTATAATGGAACAGCCTTCTTTGATATCTTCGGTAATAATTCCGCCTCCGTATGGAATCACACAGGTATGACGGATGATATTATCTTTAAAGATTGCAATATCTGTTGTACCACCACCAATGTCAACAATTGCCACACCGGCTTCTTTTTCTTCTTTTGTAAGTACAGCTTCTGAAGATGCCAATGGCTCTAAAGTAAGGGCTTCCATTTCTAATCCGGCTTCACGAACGCACCTTGCAATATTTCTGATACTGCCCATTTGCCCTACTACAACGTGGAAGTTGGCTTCTAAACGTTTTCCATGCATTCCGACAGGTTCCTGAATTTCACCCTCGGAATCTACTTTATATTCTTGAGGAAGTACGTGGATAATTTCTTCTCCGGGAAGCATAACCAGCTTTTTTACCTGATCTTTTAATGCTTCGATGTCGTCGTCTGTAATAAATTTATCAGGATGTTCACGCATAATATAATCGGAGTGCTGCAGAGAACGGATGTGTTTTCCTGCAATACCTACTGTTACTTTGCGGATAGGAACTCCGGCACTGGATTGTGCTTCGGATACTGCAGCCTTGATTGAATTAATAGTTTGTGAAATGTTATTCACAATACCTTTATGAACACCAAGACTTTTAGCTTTTCCTACACCGAGAACTTCTATTTTCCCGTGTGCATTCCTTCTTCCGACAATCGCGACTATCTTCGTTGTCCCGATGTCCAGACCTACTGAATACTCTTGATTTTCCATTTTATATCGATTTGATTTTTTCTACTTTTTTATCTATAAGGATAGTTTCCTATTTGTGTATAACTTATTCTATTTTAACTTTTGCCTTAGGCTTGGACTGGGCCTTGACGGGTGGCTTTTTCTCTGCTTTTTTTGTTTCTTTTGTTTGTCCTTTCGGTTTTGTGCTCTCTTTCGGCTTTACCGAGGTGGAGCTGGTCTTTTTTACCTCTGCTATTTTGGGTTTAGCTTCCGTCTTTTTAGCGGCTGTTGGGGAAGGAACTTTTGCCAATTCCATCTTTCCTGCCTTTAAAATACTGTCGTTTTCTTTAAAATAAGGGTTTAAAGTAGTGACAATCTGATTCTGATATTTCACAGAAACCATACTGTATTTCTGAGGGTCCTGATACACCAGGTATTTTTCCACAAACGTTTTAAATCCTTTTACTTTAAAATCAATATTATCAAGATCTCCGATCTCAACTCTGTAGTTTCCTTCGCTTGTCAGAAGATTATAACTGTCTTTATTTTTAGAGATTCCGATAAAGTATTTCTTACTGAAATCATCTTTATCAATTTTTTCTACCAGTTCTGCCAGCTTCTCATATTCATCAGGCTTTACGTTTCCGGTTACCAGCATACATGGATGTGAGTAGGTTCTTGAAATAGGGAATTCAATTCCTTTTTCATCCACATAAAAGTCTTTTCCGTCTTTATTTAATCTGAAAACAGGTACTCTCTGTTTGATATCCAGATTCAGCTTTCCATTCAGGTTCAAGTAGACGTTGGCACTGTCTACCGCCGGAAGAGAATTTATTCTTTTTTCTAAAGAAGGGATATTAAGGTCTCCTACTTTTCCTGATGGATTTTCTTTTTTTACTAGTTCCCTGATGTCTTTTTCATCCACGAAATAGACCGGAGTTTTCTCACTCATTTTTACAGAAATCTTATTGTCTGTAATCTGTTGGTGGCTGAATCTCTTCAATGAGAAACTCAGTAACAATCCAAGGATGATTACCGTGACAACAATTTTTAATATTCTGTATTTATTTTTCATATTTTTCTTTAATCACAAAGGATGTAAAGCAGTTTTATTTTCTTTATAATTTATTTACAACTCGTTTTACTCCATTTTTGAATAATATTGAATGGAAGTTCAAAATCATTCCAAGTTTTATATCTGTTATTCTTAAATAATTTAAAAGCTGGAAAAAATGATAATCATTAATCTCCTGAATTGCCTTTATTTCAATTATTACTTTGTTTTCAACTAATAAATCTACTCTGAACGCTTTAGAAATTTTTAATTCTTCATATTCAATGTCGATATTTTTTTGACTTTCTACATTCAATCCTCTATTTTTTAGTTCATAAACTAAACATTCTTCATATACATTTTCATAAAGCCCAATTCCAAGCGTACGATGTATTTTCATTCCAGCATCGAAAACAATTTCTGAAATTTTATTTTCAATCATACATTTTGTGTTTTTATTTTTAACGCTATGATCGCAAAGCAATCTTTTTATTTTTTCCGTTCGCGAGGGCGTTTCACTCAGCTACGGCTATATTTTTATAATTTGTTTTAATAATATAATTTGTTTTTCTCATTTGCTGAGTGAAACGCCTTTGCGAACGATTTTATACTTTTATTCGCGAACGCAGCGTTTAATCAAACCTTTTCTATCCATTCACAAATAGGATCATACAGGGTGTCTATATTTCCTGCACCTACCGTAAGAAGGATATCAAAATCTTTTTCTTTTATTTTTTCAAAAGCATCGGATAATGTGGATACTTCTTTTTTATCTAATGTTACCTTATCCAACAGCCAGCTTGAAGTAATTCCTTCAAAATTTTCCTGAAGCTCTCTTGCAGGGTAAATGTCAAGAAGGATCAACTCATCTGCTTTGCTTAAACTTTCTGCAAATCCGTCTGCAAAATCTCTTGTTCTGCTGAAAAGGTGAGGCTGGAAGGCTACCAACAGCTTTTTATCAGGATAAAATGTTCTGATTGAACTCATTACAGCATTGATTTCTGTAGGGTGGTGAGCATAATCATCAATGTAAATTTTACCGTTTTGATAAATATGTTTGGTATATCTTCTTTTAATTCCTTTAAAATTGGCAATTGCTTTTTTCAGCGTATCAAAATCTGCGCCTAAATTATGCAGAATAGCCAGTGCTACAGTGGCATTTTCCACATTATGAATCCCCGGAATTTCCCAGACAAAATCTTTAACTGTTTCGGTTGGGGTATGGAAATCAAAATAAATTTTATCATGATCCATACGAAGGTTGTCTGAATAATAATCTGCAGGCTCATTTACCGCATAAGTCTGATGCCCTCTGCCAATTTCCAGACCTTTTCTTACAAAAAGTTGTTTGTCTTGAGGAACTAACGCTGCGAATTGTCTGAATCCTTCTTCAATATGATTTATATCTCCATAAATGTCCAGGTGATCAGCATCTGTAGAAGTTACTACTGCCCAGTCTGGAGACAGGTTCAGGAAGCTTCTGTCATATTCGTCTGCCTCTACCACGGAATATTTGGAACCGTTGTACAGGAAGTTGGATTTAAAGTTTTCAGAAATTCCTCCCAAAAAACATGAAAATGGAAGATCTGCTTCTTTGCATAAGTGAGCCACAAGGGTAGACGTGGTAGTCTTTCCATGAGTTCCTGCAACAGCTATACAATCTGTATTTTCTGTGATTAATCCTAAAACTTTAGCACGTTTCAACACTTCAAACTGATTTTGGTTGAAGAAATCAAGGATTCCCAGTCTTTTAATGGCTGGCGTATAAATAACTAATGTATCTTCTTTTTTAAGGGAAGTGATCCTTTCATCAACAAGGTCTTCAAAAACAATATCAATCCCTTCATTCATCAGATTCTGAGTCAGTTTTGTATTGGTTTTGTCATAACCCAATACTTTTTTTCCGGATGCATTGAAATAGCGTGCTAACGCACTCATTCCAATACCTCCGATTCCAACGAAGTAAAAAGTCTGATATGTTTGTAAAATGTTCATTTTATATTTAATCTTTAATAACTTCTGAACCAGTTCAGAGTTTTATTTTTATTATAAAGCTTTCATCAGCTAACATTCATGACCCTTAATAAATTATATTTTAACGGTGTCAGGCTGAGCTTGTCGAGGCCTTCTAATCTTTCATCCTATTTTTTGATAACATTGGTAATAAGTCCCAGTTATCATTTATTATTGCTTCCTTCTTTTTTCTACTCCAACCTTTAATTTGTTTTTCAAAGCTTATAGCTTGAGTAGCATCATTAAATTCATGATAGAAAACAAGTTCTACAGGTTTTCTTGTATACGTGTAACTTTCAGGATTAAATCCGTCATTATGTTCATTAATTCTTCTTTCCAAATCGTTGGTAAAGCCTGTATAATAAGAATTATCAGAACATTTTACAATGTATACATAATATATTTTCATTCATTTGTGTTTGCTTACTGACCCTTCGACAAGCTCAGGGTGACAGATCTAATACTAACTGTTTTATTGTATTTATGTCAGGCTGAGCTTGTCGAAGCTTTTCCTGATTATTTTATTACTTTAAAAATCTCGTTTACAATCTCTTTTGCAGCATTTGGCTTAGCAAAATATTTCAGATTGTCGGACATTTCTTTTCTTACATTTTCATTCTCGCAGATCTCTGATAATGTATTCCAGAATTTTTCCTGCATTTCAGAGTCTTTTACCATTCTGGCTGCATTTTTTTCAACCAGATTCATGGCATTTTTAGTCTGGTGATCTTCCGCTGCAAAAGGGAAGGGAACCAAAAGGACCGGTTTCTGTGCTACAGCCAGCTCAGAAATGGCAATGGCTCCGGCTCTTGAAACGATGATATCCGCTGCAGAATAAGCCAGTTCCATATCTTTAATGAATTCAAGGATCTGAATATTTCTGGTGTCTGTATCTTTTGTTTCTGCTAAAATATCTTTATAATCAAGCTTTCCTGTCTGCCAGATCAGCTGATAATCTTTATCTACAATTTGTTTTAAATGAGACTTCCATGCATTATTCAGAGTTCTGGAGCCTAAAGAACCTCCTACAGAAAGAATCGTAAGTTTATCTTTATCCAATCCCATTTTTTCTTTTGCATGAGATGTTTCCTGCATTCCTGAAACAATGTTTTCACGGATCGGATTTCCCAGGAATTTTATTTTCTCTGCCGGGAAGCCTTCTACTTTTGGATAAGCGGTGAAAACGGCTTTAGCTTTCTTGCTTAAAATTTTATTGGTTACTCCTGCATGGGCATTCTGTTCCTGGATGAAAATCGGAATTCCCATTTTGCTTGCTTCATAAAGAGCGGGTCCGCTGGCAAATCCTCCTGTTCCTACAGCAAAGTCGGGAGTGAAGTTTTTGATAATCCTTTTAGATTTTGATAAACTTTTCAGAATCTTAAAAGGAAGTCCCAGGTTAGACAACAAATTTCCTCTGTCGATTCCTGCGATATCAATTCCTTCAATTTTATAGCCTGCCTGTGGAACTTTTTCCATTTCCATTTTGCCGTTGGCGCCAATGAACAAAAATTCTGCATCAGGAAATCTTTTTCTGATCTCATCTGCAATAGCGATGGCCGGGAAGATATGTCCTCCTGTTCCTCCGCCGGATAATAGTATTTTTAATTTTTTGTCCATTTTAAGCGATATCGTTTATTTCTGCTATACTTTGTTTTTTACCCATTCCTTCTTCATCATAAATCTGAATCCTTGAGCTTATATTTAAAATAATGCCTAACTGTAAATAGGTTACCAGCATTGAGGTTCCTCCGTAACTGATCAAAGGCAGCGGCTGCCCTGTTACCGGGATCAGGTTTACAGCAACGGCTATATTTACCGAAAGCTGGATAAAGATCATTACCCCGAGACTGAGCACAAGCAACGATCCGAAGAAGGCTGGCATTTTACTGGCAATCATTACAATCCTTATCATCATGATCAGGTATAAACAGATCAGGAAAGCCGCTCCTATAACTCCATACTCTTCTACGATGACCGCGAAAATAAAGTCGGAGGCCGATTGCGGAAGCATTTGTTTTAAGGCACTTTTTCCTGGTCCCATTCCGGTAATTCCTCCGTGAACAATGGCTGCCTTGGCCTGCATTACCTGATAATTTTTCGCTTTTACGCTTTCATCATCTACATCAGCTGATTTTGCTTTGCTTGAGGTAAATGTTTCGATCCGGCTCATCCATGTATGTACACGGTTTCCGCCAATCATGTTCGTATTAAGGGCAATTAATAAAAATAACACAATGGCAACAAATGACGCAGAGATAAATCCTGCAATGTATTTCCAGTGAAGCTGTCCTATAACGAGAACGATTACGGATACCATCAGAATCATTAATGCCGTTGAACCGTTATCTTTGGCTACCAGTACAAAGACAAGCAGAATAGGCCCGAAAATATACATGATATTCTCTATCGGAAGCCTTTCTCTGGTGATCTTCTTGGTTAAATATCTGCACAGGTAGATGATCAGCATTAAAAACGCAAATGATGAAGGCTGGAAAGAGATCGGTGTTCCCGGGATTTTCAGCCATCTGGAAGCACTGGCTCCGTCAATGGTCTGTCCGGTAAACATGGTAACGATCAGCAGAATAATCATCAGGCCGAGCAGAATACTGCTGAGCTTTCCGATGTATTCGTATTTTATAGTTCCTACCAGTCTCATAATGGCTAGCCCCAGGACTACAAAGAACATGTGTTTGATAACGTGGCCTGTTGTGGTCCCATTATTGACAATGTATTCAAGATTTGAACTTGCAGAGTATACGGGGAAGATAGAGAAAATGGAGATCACAAGGATGACCATCCAAAGTACTTTATCGCCCTTTAGAAATTCAAATCTGCTTTCTGTGTTCTGTTCGTCCATAATTTTGTATTGATGTATGATGTACAAAGTAAAATGTACTTTTTACATCTGACATTTTACATTTTTACTTTAATACCTGCTCTTTAAACTGGCGTCCTCTGTCTTCATAGCTTTTGAACAAGTCAAAGCTTGCGCAGCATGGAGATAATAAGACCGTATCGCCTTTTTTAGCCAGTGATTTTGAAATTTTCACGGCTTCTTCCATGCTTGAAGTATCATAAATAAACTCTTTCTTATCTTTAAAGAAATCGACGATCTTCTTGTTATCTACTCCAAGGCAAACAATTGCCTTTACTTTTCTTTTGACTAAATCTTCAATTTCGGTATAGTCGTTTCCTTTATCTAAGCCACCAACAATCCAAACAGTTGGCGTTTTCATACTTTCTAAGGCGTAGTAAGTAGCATTCACATTGGTTGCTTTACTGTCATTGATGTATTTTACGTTATCAATTTCAGTAACGAACTCTAATCTATGCTCTACGGCCTGGAATGTCATCAATGAATGTCTGATACTTTCATTGTTAATTTTTAAGATCTTACCGGCAATGGATGCAGCTAAGCTGTTGGCCACATTGTGATTTCCCAGCAGAGACAATTCTTCAACTTTCATTGAGAATTCGTCTTTCATTTTTACTACAATTTCATCATTATTAATGAATCCTCCTTCCGTCAGCTTCTCTTTGATAGAGAAAGGAATCATTTTCGCCTTTATTTCAAGCTTTTCAAGAAGATTTTTACTCATTTCGTCATCTTTGTTATAGATGAAGAAGTTATCATTCTCCTGATTTTCCGTGATTCTGAATTTGGCCAGAGCATATTCTTCATAGTTGTAGTTGTACTGATCCAGGTGATCCTGAGAAAGATTCAGCAATAAAGAAATATATGGTCTGAAATTCTGAATATCATCCAGCTGGAAAGAGCTTACTTCCAGTACATAATATTCATGATTTTCATCTGCAACCTGCCTGGCAAAGCTGTATCCTATATTTCCTCCCAAACCTACATTCAATCCGTCATTTTTCAGGATATAATAGATCAGGGACGTGGTGGTTGTTTTTCCGTTGCTTCCGGTAATGGCAATGATCTTTGCATCTGTAAATTCAGAAGCAAATTCAATTTCAGAGGAAAGTCTGATTCCTTTTTCATGAATTTTATGAATGATGTCTGCCTTTTTCGGAATTCCCGGGCTTTTTACGATCCAGTCAGCATTTAAAATTCTTTCTTCATCGTGATTTCCTTCTTCAAATTCAATTTCATTATCGGTAAGAAACTGCTTATAGTTATCCTTAATGGCTCCTTTATCTGAAAGAAATACTTCCAGACCTTTTTTCTTAGCCAGATAAGCAGCTCCGCATCCGCTTTCTCCACCTCCTAAAACAACTATTTTCATATTATAAAAGCTTTATGCTATAGGCTTTAAGCTTTATGCTTATTGCTTACAGCTTTTAATTTTTATCTCATTTTTAGTGTGATCAGACATACAATCGCCAATATTACTCCAATGATGATCATTCGGTTTACGATTTTGCTCTCGTGGAAACCTTCTTTCTGATAATGATGGTGTAGTGGTGACATTTTGAATAGTCTGTTGTTTTGAGCATATTCCAGCCCGAATTTTCTTTTTCTGTATTTGAAAACAACTACCTGAAGCATTACGGACAGGTTTTCAATTAAGAAGATTCCGCACAATACAGGAATCAGCAGTTCTTTTCTTAAAATAATGGCCAAAACGGCTATCACGCCTCCCAGCATCAGACTTCCGGTATCTCCCATGAAAACCTGCGCGGGATAGGTGTTGTACCAGAAGAATCCGATCACGGCACCTACCATTGCCACGGCGAAAATGGTGGTTTCCCCCATGTTGGGAAGGAACATGATATTGAGGTAGTCTGCAAAGATGATGTTCCCTGAAAGGTAAGCGAAAAGAGCAAGTGTAAGTAATATAATGGCACTTGTTCCTGCTGCGAGACCGTCAATTCCATCGGTGATATTAGCTCCGTTTGAAACGGCTGTTACAATGAAGATCACGATAGGAATAAAGACAATCCATGCCCACTCATGGGCATCTTTATCATTCATCCAAAACAAAATTCCACTATAGTCGAACTCATTATTTTTGGCAAAAGGAACGGTGGAAACAGTGATTTTTTCTGTAGGCATAAAGTTTTGCTCTACATTATTTCGGTTCACCACCTTGGCATCTGCATATTTTCTTTTAACGGTAATGTCAGGGTGGAAATACATTGTAATTCCGACAATTAGCCCTAAACCAACCTGTCCTACAATTTTAAATTTACCACTTAAACCGTCTTTGTTTTTTTTTATTTTCTTTAAGTAATCGTCCAGAAAACCAATAGCACCCATCCAGAACATAGAAACGAGCAGCAGAACAATGTACACATTGGTAATTCTTGTAAACAGCAATACCGGAATGATGGTTGCCAGAATAATAATAAGGCCTCCCATGGTAGGGGTTCCCTCTTTTTGTTTCTGCCCGTCCAATCCCAGATCTCGTACCAATTCTCCCATTTGTTTTGTTCTCAGGTAATTGATGACTCTTTTTCCGTAGACAAGAGCAATAATCAATGAGAATAATACAGCCATTCCGGCACGAAAAGAAATGTATTTCAACATTCCTAATCCCGGAACGTGAATTCCATGGTTGGTTAGATATTCGTATAGATAGTATAGCATGCTTCTTTTTTTTATTATTTAAAAATTTAATTTATTTAAAGATTTAAAGATTGGGTTTCTCAATATTTTCACTTAAATATTTAATAAAGTTTGAAATGTTTGAAGAAATTTCCTTAGAAAGAATTATAATTTCTTCAGCTTTATTTTCATCCCCTAATTTTAATCTTTTACTTACAATCAGCATACTTCTTACTTCAGCGCAGCTGCCTTTTGCAATTTTTAAATATCTGATAAATTGTCTGTTATTATTATACTCTGAGCCTTCTGCAATATTGTTACTAATTGAAAAACTTGCTCTTTTTATTTGGTTATTAAATTCAAATTCTTTTTCAAAATTTTGACTTCGAAGAAATTGATACACTTTTTCAATAAGATCTAAACTTTTGATGTATACAGGGAAATTTTCAAAATTCTTTGTCATTATCAAATTTTTAAATCTTTCAATGAATTCAATCTTTTAATCTATTTGGACATTAATTTCCAAAGCTCATTAATTACTTCTTTGTCATCAAAATGATGTTTCACACCATTGATCTCCTGATAGGTTTCGTGGCCTTTGCCGGCAACTAAAACAATATCTTTGGGTTCTGCAAACTTGATGGCCATTTTTATGGCTTCTTTTCTGTCCGGAATTGAAGTGTATTTGCTGAAATTCTGAGGTTCAACACCTGCTTCAATTTCTTTGATGATCTGTGCAGGATCTTCTGTTCTCGGATTGTCTGAAGTGATGATTGCCAGGGTTGATTTTTTAGTGGCAATATTTCCCATTTCAGGTCTTTTGGAGTGATCTCTGTCTCCTCCACAACCGAATACAGTAATTAATCTTTCGTTTTTGGTTCTGATATCGTTAATGCTGTCCAGGATGTTTTCCAAAGCATCCGGAGTGTGTGCATAGTCTACGATAAAGAATATTCCGCCATCAGATTTGAAGGTTTCAAATCTTCCGGAAACTCTTTTTAACTGGCTGATAGCCTGAAGAATTTCATCCTGCTGAAAGCCGAGTTCAGAAGCAATTCCGAAGACAAGCAGTAAATTATATACATTGAATTTCCCGGTAAGGGTCGTCCAGAATTCTTTTCCGTTGAAATTCAACAGCATTCCGTTGAAATCCACTTCCAATAATTTCCCGTGATAGTCTGCCATGGTTTTCAAAGCATAAGACTTCTTTTTAGCCTTGGTGTTCTGAAGCATGACGTTACCATTTTTATCATCTACATTGGTGATAGCGATGGCGGTATCTTCTAATTGATCGAAGAATCTTTTCTTCGTCTTTAAATATTCTTCGAACGTTTTATGATAATCTAAATGATCATGAGTAAGGTTGGTAAAGCCTGCTATTTTGAAGTGTAATCCTTCAATTCTGTTTTGGGCAATTCCGTGGGAGCTTACTTCCATGAAGGCAAATTCACATCCTTTTTCTACCGCTTCAGCCAAAATTCTGTTGATGGTAATAACATCCGGAGTGGTGTGGGTAGCCGGAATAACCTCTTCACCAATTCTGATTTCAACAGTAGAAAGTAAAGCAGCCGGATATCCAAGGTTTTTGAAAATATCAAAAAGAAGTGTGGAAACGGATGTTTTTCCGTTAGTTCCTGTAACTCCTATCAGTTTTAACTTCTGAGAAGGGTTTCCATAGAAATTAGAAGCAAGGTGGCCTAAGGTTTTAGATGAATCTTTTACCTGAATATACGTTACATTTTCAACCAAAGTTTCGGGAAATTCTTCGCAAACGATTGCTGCAGCTCCTTTTTCAATAGCAGATGCAATGAATGAGTGACCATCCACCACCGTTCCTCTCATCGCAATGTAAAGAGCGTTTTCTGTAACCTTTCTGCTGTCGATCACCAATTCAGTAACCTCACGGTTGTTGTCACCGTGGATTTCCATTACTGGGATTCTGTTTACTAATTCTGTTATAATCATCTTTATCAATAAGGCTTTGCCTTATTCTGGTTTAAATGGTCCTTCCGGAACCTTGGTTTTAATTTTGCAAAGACAAATAAATTCTCTGGTTTTTACTGATTGTTGTGCCTTCCAGAGGGAATTGTTCTTTAATTCTTCCTACTCCTTTATAATCGACACGGTAGCCTAAGTTTTCCAGCTGCGGGATTACGTTTTTCCCGATTAATCCTACTACATTAGGCATTTGCTTATCATTGACGGCTACTTTAACATTAGGTTCTACCATTTTGCTCAGGTTTACCTTTTTGTCTACCAGCATTTCTTTTTCAATATTCTGAGGTGTTTTCAGGAATGTTTTTCCTGCAATTTCTTTAAACACCGGTGCTGAAACGGAACCTCCATAAAATCCTTTTGCGGTATTAGGCTCACTGATCATTACATAGCACGTATATTTTGGGGCATCAGCCGGATAGAATCCTGCAAATGATGCACGGTATTTCATTGGGCCAGGCAGCCAGTATTCAAATCTTGCAGTACCTGTTTTTCCTGCCATTTTCAGGTTAGGAGTAAAAATACTTCGTCCTGTTCCTTTTTCTACAGCTTTGGTTAAAGCGCTGGTCATCATTTTAATCGCTTTTTCAGAAGCCATTTTATTCACCATCACTTCAGGCTTCGCATTGTACATTACCTTTCCGTCTTTCATGATTTTATCAATGAATAAGGGCTTAAGCATTTTGCCTCCATTGGCAACTCCGTTGTAGAAAGTTGTAAGCTGCAGCAGGTTGATGTTGGAAGAGTACCCGTAAGAAATGGAAGCCAGCGTTGCTGCATTCCATCTTTTATTTTGTGGAGTTACGATCTTCGGTTTTGTGATTCCCGGAAGTTCTATATCCATTTTATCGAATAATTTCCAACGTTTCAGGTGGTCAAGGAAAATCTGAGGCTTTTCTGCATAATACTTTGTAATCAGCTTTGAAGTTCCTACGTTACTGGACTTTGCCAATACATCACTGATATCATATGTTCCTCCTCCGTGGCCGTCAGAGATTCTCTGTTTTGCATATACCCAGACTCCGTTTCCTACGTTTACCGTTGTGTTTTCATCAATGAATCCGTCGTCCATTGCTGCTAAAAGCGAAATGGTTTTAAAAGTAGATCCAGGTTCGATATTATCTTTCAGCGCATAGTTGTAAGAGTCTTCGTAATCTCCTGATTCTGTTCTTCTTAAATTGACAAGAGCACGTACTTTTCCGGTTTCAACTTCCATGACAATTACGGTCCCGTGTTTTGCCTCAAAATTAATCAGCTGTTTCTCAAGAGCGGAGTGCGCAATATCCTGAATTCTAAGGTCTAAAGTGGTATACACATCTTCTCCGTCTACCGGTTCCTGCACCTTCCAGAAGTCGATAGGCTTCCATTGGGAAGAATTTATTCTTTGCTCCAGTCTTTTTCCGTCTGTTCCGGTTAAATATTTTGAGAATGCACCTTCCAGCCCGGATTTAAGCTCGCCGTTATCCATACCGATAGTTCCGGCACCGATTTCCGAAGTAGCCAATTCTCTTTTATAGTTTCGGTCAACGATAAATCCTCCTTTATTTTTCCCTTTTTTGAAGATCGGAAACTTTCGGATTCTGTCGTACTGATCGAAATCAAGACCTTTTACTAAAGTATAATACTGGTTTTTCTTTTTCTTCTGCTCGTCAAACTTCTGTCTGAATTCTCCTCTTGATTTTCCGAACATTTTGCTCAGAGAATCAGTAAGTGCTCCGATGTTGTTGGAATACACCGTATCTTTCATTGTTTTGAAGTCAAGATAGATGTCATATCGCATTACAGTGGTAGCGAGAATTGAGCCGTCGGACGCAAAAAGGTTACCGCGGGCAGCTTTTAAAGTGGCTTCACGATAGTTTTTATTAATGTAATCATCCTTTATTTCCTGAACATTGGTATTCTGAAGGACTACAATTCTTGCCAGGAACATGACAAACACGCACAAAGCTACCACTGCAAAGAGGTAGCCCCATCGTAAGGTTTTCTTACGTTTATTGTCGTATTCATTTTGCTTTTGCATCTGTACTGTCCAGTTTTATTAGCAATTTGTGAGGATGGTTTTCCAGGGTCATTAGTGAATCCCGGGCAACCTCTTTCCCCAGCTCTGATTCCATTTTTACTTTGATCAGCTTACTCTGGGCGTAAGCGTTTCGTGATTTGTATTCTTCTGTTTCCTCTTTTAAGGCGTTTACAATTTTTATTTTTTTATTGACGAGATGGTTGGTATAAATCATGGCCATCATCAGAACAAACAACAAGAGAAAATACTTATAATGTATTTTGATCTCATCACGATTCAGAAAGTTTCCTTTTATAATGTCTATAAAAGTGAGTCTTTTCTGGGGGCGATTTGTTGTTCTTTTTGCCAAAGTTTTGTTTATAATTGATTAATGATAAATGATGATCGATATTTTAAAATCATTTATCAATTATCTGTTATCATTTATACTTTTATTCCTGTTCTCATCTTGGCACTTCTTGCTCTTGAGTTTTCTTCAATTTCCCGGTCATCAGGAATGATTGCTTTACTCTTTATCAATTCAAATGCCTTTTTATAATTTCCGTAGATATCTCTTTCCGGTTCTCCTTCAAACATTCCGTTTTTCAGGAATCTTTTTACCAAACGGTCTTCTAAGGAGTGATAAGAAATAACCACTAATCTTCCTTCCGGTTTCAATACATTAAAAGCCTGAACCAGCATTTCTTTCAATACTTCAAGTTCCTGGTTGACTTCAATTCTTATCGCCTGAAAAAGCTGAGCATAGAATTTATTCACCTTGTGAGGCGGAATATAGCTGAACAATTTTTTCAGATCTTCCGTAGTGTCTATACTTTTTGTTTTTCTGTGATGAACAATTTCTCTCGCCAGCTTTCTTGCTTCTCTTAATTCTCCATAGTGATAGAAAAGATCTGCAAGCTCACTTTCTTCATATTCATTAATCACTCTTTTGGCATCCAGATTCTGCATTACATTCATTCTCATATCCAAAGGAGCATTGCTTCTTGTTGAGAATCCTCTGTCTGCTTCATCAAACTGGTGGGAAGACACGCCTAAGTCTGCCAAAACACCATCCACCTGTGAAACTCCATACATCAGCAATGAGTTTTCCAGAAATCTGAAATTCTGATTAACTAATGTAAACCTTGGGTCATCAATTGTATTTTTAAGTGCATCCAGGTCCTGATCAAAACTGAACAATCTCCCCTTGTCGGAAAGTCTGCTCAGGATTTCTCTTGAGTGGCCTCCGCCTCCAAAGGTGCAGTCCACATATATTCCGTCAGGATTCGTCACCAAATCATCAACACTCTGCTTCAACAAAACGGGGTTATGATACATGCTTAATTGTGTTTTTTATTTACTATATAATCAATTAATAACCTACTCCAGTTATTCTTCATCGAAAGAGCCCATTACATCTTCAGCCAGGCTTGCAAAATCAGCTTCGTTGGTAGCAATTACCTTCTCATAGGCATCTTTGTCCCAAATCTCAAAGAGCTCTCCTGCACTGGTAATCACAATGTCTTTCTGAAGATTTGCGAAAACCGTAAGGTCTTTAGAGATCTGTAATCTTCCTGCATTATCCAACTCTACTGTTTTTACTCCTGCTGTAAACATTCGTATGAAATCAGCATTCTTTTTTATGAATCTGTTCAGTTTATTAATTTTGCCCATCAGTTTGTCCCATGCATTCATAGGGTAAACTTCCAGGCAGGGTTGGAACACAGATCTTTTGACTACAAACGCCTTATCGTCGAAGTTTTCCATCTGTTTGATTAAAGATGAAGGAACTTTTAAGCGGCCTTTGTCGTCAATTTTACACTCATATGTCCCAATGAAATTTTTCATTTGGGACAAATTTATATAATAATTTCCAAAATTTCCCACTTTTTCCCACTTTTTGACTCAATGTTAATAAGTTTTATTAAAGATTGAATTTCAATAATGTAAAATACTGATATGAAGATACTTGCTAAAAGTCTTATTTAGACCATAATAAAGAGGTTTTGAAAAAAAAAGTTAAAAAGGAGAATATTATATTATTTTTATCTTAAATTAGGATAATCAAAATTTTTTTGAGGTTTAATTTGTATTTTTGCAGGGCTTTATTAAGGCGTTTTATGATATTTAGTACAAAAAAAGAAAAGAAATATTCCTATGTAGAAGCGGGAGAAGGACATCCATTGGTGCTGTTGCACGGGTTAATGGGTGGTTTGAGTAATTTCGATAAAATGGTAGATTTTTTTTCGGATAGAGGCTTCAAAGTATATGTTCCTCAGCTGCCGATCTATGATCTGCCGGTACTCAATACCAACCTTACCACTATCGCAAAATATATAATCAAGTTTATAGAAAGTCATATTGAGGGACCTGTCTCTATTGTAGGAAACTCAATGGGCGGTCATGTAGGGCTTATTTTAACTTTGGCAAGACCGGATCTGGTAAAGAATCTTGTTCTTACAGGAAGTTCCGGATTGTATGAAAGGACTTTCGGAGACAGCTTTCCGAGAAAGAATGACCGTTCATATATCAGAAAGAAAACGGAAGAAGTTTTCTATGATCCAAAGGTAGCAACAGAAGATCTTGTAGATGAAGTTTTTGCAGTGGTGAATGACAGAATGAAAGGAATCAAGACGGTAATGCTGGCGAGAAGTGCCATTAAACACAACATGCTGCATGATCTTCCGAAGATTGTGACGCCTACCTGTCTGATCTGGGGTAAACAGGATAATGTGACTCCTCCTGAAGTGGCAGAAGATATGCACAAGTTTATTCCGAATTCCGATTTATTCTGGATTGATAAATGCGGCCATGCAGCCATGATGGAAAAACCGGATGAATTCAATGAAATCCTGTACAACTGGATAAAAGATAAAGTTTAAAACATATAAGTAACCATTAAGAGCTTTTCTTAATGGTTTATTTTTCTAAAATACATTCAAAAAATGATTATCAAAACAGCAGAGTTTGTAAAGAGTAGCGGAAAATGGCAGGAATGCCCGGAACCAAATATTCCCGAATATGCTTTTATCGGAAGATCGAACGTAGGAAAATCATCACTGATCAATGCCATGATGAATCATAAAGATCTGGCTAAAACATCACAGACCCCGGGAAAAACCCAGCTGATCAATCATTTTTTAGTGAACGAAAACTGGTATCTTACTGATTTACCAGGATATGGCTATGCAAAGGTTTCAAAAGTTCAGCGAAAGGATTTCGAAAAGCTGATTACCAATTATATTCTGAACAGAAGAAATCTTGTTAACCTTTTTGTTCTGGTAGATGTGAGACATACTCCGCAGAAAATTGATCTTGAATTCATCCAGTGGTGTGGTGAAAGCGGAATACCGTTTTCCATTGTCTTCACAAAGGCAGATAAACTGAAACCGAATGCGGTTATCAAAAACGTTGAAGACTATAAAGCCGAGCTTCATAAAACATGGGAAGATCTTCCCGAATTGTATATTACCTCAGCAGAAAAGAAGGAGGGAGGAGATAACATTCTTGATTTTATCCAAAAGACCAATGATTTTTTAAAGAATAATAATATAAGCTTCGATGAGTAGTAATATGATCTGGAAAATTAAAACATTTGATGAGTTTACGGTTCCGGAATTATATGCAGTACTGAAGGCACGAATTGATGTTTTCGTTATTGAGCAGAACTGTCCTTATCCTGATCTGGATAATTATGATCAGAAGGCAGTGCACATCTGGGCTGAAGAGGGCGGGCAGGTTTTAGCCTATTGCCGTGTTTTTGATAAAGGCATAAAATATGAGGAAACTTCTATCGGCAGAGTTCTGACAACAGAGCATGCGAGAGGTAAAAGCCTGGGGAAGCAATTGATACAATATGCTGTGGAAACTATAGAAAACCGTTTTCATACTTCTGAAATCAAAATATCTGCACAGGATTATCTTTTAAGATTTTACAGTGGGTTCGGATTTGTAGATACAGGGAAGAAATATCTGGAAGATGATATTCCGCATACGGAAATGATAAGAAAATAAAAAAGCGGAGAATAAATTTCTTCGCTTTTTTGATAGTTAATTATATTGTGTTTGTTTTATTTTCCTGAAATCGCTTTTAAGATGATAGGCTCCAGATTGGAAGGAAGATCGGCAGATTTGATTTGATACTTTGTAATTTTCATTTCTTTAAACCAGTTTTCCCAATACTCTTTAATAACAGCTTCTTCAAAAGGGTTTCCTTTTTCGGGATTGATTCCTAAAACAATGACTTCGAGATTACTCAGATTTTCATTCGCTTTTACAAATCCATAACCGTTTTTTTCAATGGCATCTTTGAAGTTTGAGGTAGTTAGGTTGTTAGCTTTTACAAGTTTAGTTGTTAGATAAGACGTTTTGTGTGAGTTTTCCTTGTTTTCGTCAAACTTGGTGTTTTGATGATACATATATCCGTCTGTCAGAATGAACAGAATATTCCTTTTATCTTGTTTTATACAATAATCGTTGACCTTGTTTTTAAAGAATTCCCAAATATCTGAGCCTACAAATTTTCCGTCTTTTATAGCAGACTGATAAATGTTTAAAGGTAATTCAACATATTTTTTATCTACGGAATCAAAATAACTTCTTGGAATGTCTTTATTGAAAGAAACTTTCAGCTCTTTTGTGAAATCATTTATCTTAGGGTCAGAAGGTTCCGGATTGAAGAAAACCTGCATCTGATCATCGTATGTGATGATTTTCTTGGATTTAATATGATTGATGAATCCTTTTTCAATGGCTTTAATGTATTCCACATCTCGTAGGTAATATTCCATTGTTGGGTTCGGATTTGTTTTAGGATCAATTCTATCAGAAAGGTCAATTAAAATACTGAGATTGATGTTGCTTGAGTCAACAACAATAGAATCTTTCTTTTCTGTATTTGTTCCGTCATTCTTGCCTTTGCAACAAGAAGCCAAAGAAATAATGAATAATAAATAGAATATCTTTTTCATAATTTTTCAGTTATAAAGATGATAAATACACTAAATTCTGATTATCGGAATTAGCACCCACGGTTTCCAAATTGGTATTGTAGGTGGCAATACAGTCATCAATCATCGTTTGTTTCTCCGTTTTTGAAACGGCTATTTTCTCACCGATAAAAGTGATCCAGCCCTGTACATATTCCGAAGCATACAATTTGTAATCTTTGGTTGGAATAATTACTCCGTCGATAATATTCTGAAGTTCTTCTATTCTTCCTCGTGTTTTAATGGTGGTTTCTTTTATCGTTCCGATACTGGCAAGGATTTCTTCAATTTCTTTTTTTAGAATATTAATCTTTTCCTGAAAGAATTCAACTTTTTTCTGTCTGATTTCCTGTTCGTTTTTAATCTTATCTTTTTCACGATGTTCTTTCATGACAAAATCAAAAACCAGCCCCCAGATAATGTATACAATAAATCCGGCAAAAATAATTCCCCAAAACTGAATTTTGGTAAAAGCAATCTTAAGATCAAAAGGTGGAGAATTAAAGGTTCTGTTTAATTCATATAATTTTGATTCAATTTCGTAGGCTAAAATGCAATCAAAAATAAATGTTACGATAAATAATAATCCAAGCTTGATATAGTTTGCTCTCGTTTTATTCTCCCAGAACATATGAATCAAATAACCTAATCCAAGAAACACAAACGGAATAAGGGTAACAAAAGCTCCTTCAATAACTCCTTCGTTCCATGCCTTACTGAAAGCCTGTGCATCTAAAACACTCTGGATAATCGTACTTTTTGCATCAAAACTTTTAAAAAAGGCCGAATAAGAAGTTGAGATATAGAATGTTCCTAAATATAAGGTGATAGGAATCAAAAGAAAAAATCCGATCCAGAATTTTGCAGAAGCACCTCTTGTCGCTTTTATATTATATTTTTCCGGGTTTCTGGGAAGATCAAGAATTTCAGCCTTTAAATTTTCAATAGTATGTTGGTAATTTTTGATTTCTGAGTCTTTAGTTTTTAATTGTTCCTCTTTGGTCTCCTGTGAAACGAATAAAGCTTTGATTTCAGTTTCCCGGTTTTTCTGTTCGTTTATATAGGATTCTTTCAGGTTTTTCTGCTTTTCAACCATTTCTTTTTCTTCATTCTGAAATTTTGAATAAACAGCATCGAGACAGATGGATAGAGTAGAATGGTTTCCGTTGGTTCTTGAACTGTCTCTGTAGCCTGTTTCATGATAGGTCCTTTTTCGGGTTTCTTCCAGAGATTCATCGTTCGGATTGTTGTTGTTTTTAGATAATGGTTCCGGTGTTGGTTCTATCGGAACGGATTTGAGTTTGAATAAATTTTTTATGCTGGTAGTGTCCATGATGGATTAGTTTTTTAATTCATATAAAATTTCACTTTTGTTCTTTCCGATTCTTACGGCTTGAATGAGATAATCTACAATTGCCGTTGCATTTTCTTCCAAAAAACCAAACATCAGAACGTATTTTCGCATGGCAGAATATTCATTTGGGGAAACAATTCCGTCTGCCCAGATCATAACTGTGAGATCATACAGATAATCTATTTTTTCTTCAATAGATTGGGGAACTAATGATTTAAAATTGATTGGATTTAAAAGAATTTCATCTAAATTTTTTGATGAAATTCCTCTTTCTTCAGCACATTTGTAAAGCATTTTCAATTCTAATGCACTGAAATCGTCATCACAGATTGCCATTTGATACAGTCTTAAAAAATGAGCTTTTAGATTTTCCGTTATATGATTGTTTTCCATGGTGGTATTATTCTTTTGTTTTTTCAGGATTAATGATCCTGTCTCTTGAAACAGTCCTTTGGTGAATGGGTATTGAAGGTTCTGAGGTTTCTTCGGTAATTTCTTCTTCCTTTTTCTGTTCTTTTCTTTCTATGAAACTGATCAATAGGAACAGAATTCCGGTTATGATATCAATGGGAATCCAAATGTTTTTCCAATACAGATAAATAGGGAAAACGGGATTAAAGAGAATGAAAATAACCAGAAAAATTATACTGAAATAATGCTGTTTAGAACTCAACGTATTGTATAGGACCAGTAGAGCTCCAATGGAAATAAGAATTCTGAGGAAAGTATAATATTCTATGGGAAGTCTGAAAATACCGATGAAACAGCATAACGCACAGAAGGTGAGAAATGGTTTCATGATGATGCTGTTTAAAATCCTGTGTTAAAATTATATTTACAATTGAATTGGTTTTCTGACATAAAAATAAGTACGAAGAAATCAAAAAATGCAACTAATGCAGGAATGAAAGTCCAGCAGAATACCAGATAAAGTATTCCCCTACCATTTTGACCTAAGTAAAATCTGTGAATGCCTAATCCTCCCAGGAAAAAAGCAAGTAATGCGGCGGTAGATTTTGATTTCATAATTTAAACTCTTGATAAAATTTCGTTCTTTTTTGTTTCAAACTCTTCAGGAGAAATGATTCCGTTTTCCTTTAGGTCTTTTAACTTCTGCAATAAGGCAAAAGGATCTTCATTTTCTATTAACAATGGTTTTTTTTCCTCCTGAAATTGTTGTGGTTGTGTGATAATAGGAGTAGCATTGTTCACCGTAACTCCTCCTGCTGAAGCTCTCAAAGTTTCAAGATTTTTTTCTCTTCTTACACCACGCATTCTTTCTTCTACTTCCTGTGCAAACTGGTATAGTTTTCTGGCTTGGTTTTTAGGCAAATAATCCATCATATTGGTAAAGCTGTTTGTTGTTCTCATGATGAATGTAGCACCAACAATCCCTTCTTTGATGTGGCAATCGGCTATATCTACCCAGTTGTAGTCCTGAAAATCCATGGATAAGCCAAAGTTTTTCGGTCTGCAGAAAATGATTCTTCTGTTCGTTAGGGCAATACAATCGGGAGATAAATTAATTACAGGTTTTTTTTGAACAGCTATATATTCCACAGTTTCTTGTGAGGTTAGAAGGCTGTTGATTCTTCCTAAAAGCTTTTCAACAGCTTGAGGATCCTGTTCTTCATTTAAAAAATTCTTTAAGTTCATATTATTTTGTTTTGATTATTTTACATCTTTATAATAAACATATCCTTGTTTTCCATTTGATTTAACTTGTACTTTGTACCACGAGCCTTCTTTGGAAAGTTGAATCAGTTTGGCTTTTTTAGGCACTGTTGTTATTATTTTAGATTTTAAGGATGGCTTCTCATAAATATTTGTGGCTTCTATCCCTGCAATGTATCTGTTGTTGGAATTAATATTAACATTAACCTCATCAATAAAAACTTTTGGTGGTTTACTGGGTTTTGCTTTTTGGGATTTATAAGAATCAGAAGGCTTGTATTTTTCAGATTCACCTCTTTTACTGGATCTGCCTGATGAAGAACTTCTTCCTGAAGAGCCTCCTCCACAAACCCCACACGTTCCACCACCACTGCAATGCCCGCATCTTGAGCAATTGGAACATGCAGTGCAATAAGCAGAACCTGTACATCTTCCACCATGGCCTGCTATGCTGTCATTGGCTTTAAAACAAGAATTTAAAAGAAATAAGCTGAAGGTCAGTATCAGTATAATGAAAGGGATTAATTTTTTCATGACTATTAGTTTTATGAATAGTTTTCCAGAGTCTTATGAAGCTGATCTCTATAATTGTAGATCTCATCCAGAGTATTTAGTAAAACCTTTTCTCCGGCTTCTTTTCCGTTATGAAATGTTTCTAAATATTTGTTCGCTGTATTAAAGTGCAGCCTGCAAATTGGTTTTCTGTTGTTATCATCCAACAAAACTCCGAAATATGAAAGTGTATCCCTGTAAGCAATTCTGGAAGATGCAATTTTCTCTCTCAGAATTGCTTTTACAATTTGAAATCCTTCCAATTCTTCTTCCGTTGTTACAATTTTGGAATCGTTATTCTCATCAATGGGTTGTGATGTTTTCACATCGTCTTCTCTTTTTTCTATTTGTTCATTGATGCTCAATGCAGATTTTAACCGGAAGCTGATGGATTCGTTAATAGAAGTCGTTAAAGCTTTTTTAGCATATTCTTTGAAAGAAATCATTCTGTTGGCTGTTAAAGGCTTTTCAAAGAAACGGTTCACCAGAAGTTTTACCAGTTCGTCAGATGGGTTTTCGATTTCTTTTTCGAATTCTTTTCTGATGGCTTTGATGTATTTTAATGCTTCTGCAGAATCAAGAATATTCTCCAAATTATAATCTTTCTTGGTGAAATTTTCAAGAATTTTGATGGAACTGTCTTTCAGATCTTCAATATTGATGGTAAAAAACGGTTTTTCATCCATAATATTAGGTTTTTCCAGATCTGTATAAAAGTTATATACGATACCATTGGTCAAAACTCCGAATCTCGTTTTCGAAACATGATAATACCTGTGAAGCTGTGAATTATGGGCATCTGCGCTTTCTTTCCAATGTTTACATTCGATAATGAAGATGGGTTCATCATTATTTTTGATAACATAATCCACTTTTTCTCCTTTTTTCGTTCCAATGTCACAAACATGTTCGGGAACAACTTCCGTAGGGTTGAAGATATCATAACCAAGGATTTGTATGAAAGGCATTACGAAAGCATTTTTTGTAGCTTCTTCCGTTCCTATCTGTTCCTTCAGTTCAATTACTTTCTGATGCAATTGATCCAGTTTAATTTTAAGATCCATCGTATTATTTTTTTAAAGTTTCATCAACGATTTCTGCTGTTGGAGCATTTAATTTTACGGAAGCAATACCGTTTTCCAGTCCTGATTTTGAACTGTACATTTGGCTGTTCCCAATAATTTCACCGTTTCTTGCTTTTAACACGAAATAATCTTTTCCGTTTTTCGCTACTCTTCTTTCGTATCTTGAAAGATCCTGTGAATTAACTTTTACAGATTCGATTCCTTTTTGACAAGATGCTTTCTGAACATATCCCTCGCTTGTTAAAATAATTTCGCCATTTCCCGCCTTCAGATTAAACTGATATTCGTTGTTGCCTCTTTGTGTGATGATGAATTTTCCCATGATTATTGTTTTAACTTGTGTGACATTCGTTAGAACACGTTTTGCAGCCATTTGCTTTCGAATAATCCCTTTTTGCTTCTCTTACTGCATCTTTACAAGACGAAAACTGACCTAAATATTTTCTGTTATCAATGCTCGGTAGATATATACAGTTTTCATGATGTACTTCATGATCTCCATTTGCCTGAGCTTTTTTGTTTACATAGTACTTTTTCATAATAAAAATTGTTTATTGTTTTAACAGTCCAAAAATATGAGCATTAAATTCTGGTTGATTACGGAAAACCGTAAAATGGGCAAAAAATAAAAAACCTTTCAAAAAATTTGAAAGGCTGTAAGCGAAATTAATTGTGATTTTATATAATTCCTATGTCCTTGCAGAAGGCTACCAGCTGCTCGTTGCTGTTTATTTGGAGATCCTCTTTCAGGCTGTTTAATCTTTTTTCCACACTGCTGAGACTAGCCGGTTTAATATTTCTGTCTTCAAGATGTATAGGGATATTTTTCTGTAATACTCCTTTAGAAAGGAGGGAGACAAGGGTGATGTCAAACGTAGAAAACTCATAGCTATTGAACTTTTTCATATCCTGCTTCAGATCAAAAGATAAATATTCTTCACCAATGTATACTGAGGTAATTGATTTTTTTAAGTCTTTTGAATCGTTTCTGGCTTTACGAACATAACCGTTAATTTGATAATCTGAAAAAAGATTTTCTATAATCCCTGTTTTATGTTCTGCCGAAAACACGATGATTTTTAAATCGGGCTGTATCTCTTTTGCTTTTCTGATGAGTTCTTTTCCGTCTTTGAGATTTTGTTCATGATGATCTTCTTCATAATAAAGATCTGTAATCAATAAGTCATAAGGATGTTCTTCCCGTAAAGCTTTCTGGATTTTACCTATGGCATCATCACAATAAAAAACATAATCAATGTTGGGGATGACAAGATCCTCAAGGGTTTTCTGAACGGAAATATTGATGCTTTCATGGTCTTCGGCTATTAGAACTTTTTTGAACATGGTTATACGATTTAATTTAAAAAAAATAGGTTAAGACCTCAAAAGTATAGTCATTTATTTTTTTACCATTACGGTTTCACGTAAAAAGAAAAAATAAATATTTCAACAGATATAATCAGATGATGCCAATATCTTTACAGATTACGATCATCTCAATATTGTTTTTTGCGCTAAGACTGTCACGAAGCTCACTCAATCTTTTTTCAATAGATCGGATGCCGTAAGGCGTCATCCGATGCTCTTTCAGATAGGTACTTATTTCACTTTGTTTGTGTCCTTTGGCAAGCAGCTCAATTAATTTCATATCATATACGTCAAACTCAGAAGAAATATGGCGCATCGTATTCAGAACCTCCTGGGGAATTACAGTCTCTCCGTTAAAAATTTTGCGTATTGTGCTTTTCAGGTCTTGTCCGTCACGCCTTGCCTTGCTTACAAATCCGTCCACCTGATATGTTTTATACAGATCATCAATTGTTTTGGCTTTCTTTTCTACAGAAAATACAACTGTTTTTAATCCAGGCTGAACCTTTTTTGCCTCGAAAATAAGTTCCTGCCCGGAACGAAGCTGCTGAGGAATATGATCTTTTTCAAACGACAGATCTGCAATAAGAAGATCGTAAGGACTTTTCTTTTCTAAAGCTGATTTTATCCTGCCTAAAGCTTCATCACAATACATTACATAATCAAAATCAGGGATATTTAATTCTTTTATCGTATTCAGGATTCCCTGGTTCATTATTTCCTGATCTTCAACGATTAAAACTTTTTTGAACATGGTTATAGGATTAGGAAGCTGGAAATGAAAGATTTACTTTCAGTCCTTTTTCAATTTTTGTTTCAAAAGTAATGGTTCCGTTAATTGTTTCTATGCGGGATGCCGTATTACGCAACCCGTTTTTATAAATAAGGTCTCCGGAAATTCCTATTCCATTGTCTTTGTACTGAATATCAACCCTATTGTTTATTTTTTCAAACTTAACGGCTACATGGCTGGCATGGCTGTGCTTTTTCATATTCACCATCAATTCGCGAATCATTTGATAAACTTCCTCTTTAACGGTAGCGGAAACGGGATCCCAAATTGCAGGACTGTTCCCTGCTGTAAAGGTTTTTACCGTTTCATTATTGAAGGAAGCAATGAGTTCTGAAATTACTTTGCTGAACTCTTTTTCTTCACCAATTTTATCATAGGAAATATCCCTTGATTTTTCATACACAAATTCCAGTTCATCAAGTGCTTTATCCCGGTCAAAATCTTCCTGGTTTTCAATCTTTGTCATCACCTGGTAAATGCCGTTGGCAACTACATCATGAACCTTTTTAGACATCTTAAGCTGAGTGTTTTTTATTTCGATTTCTTTTTCTTGTTTTAATTTTAATTGTCTCCTTCTGTAACCAATTACAATAAATATAATTGCAACAATTAATATAACCACTCCAATTAAAAGTTTTAAAATACTATTATCCTTTTCTACATTTTCTCTTTTGAATTTTTCAGAATCATATCTTTCTAAAGCAAATTGACTTTTAGACTTATTTCTGGCTGTTTCTAAGCTATCCTTCAGATTTTGATATTGCTTGAAGGCTGTTTTTATATTTTCAGGTTTTTCTAATTGTATTATTTTTTGGAGGGCTTCTAATTTATCATCAGGGCTTTTGTTAATTATGGCAGTCTGGAACATTTTCTTTGCATAGAAGAGAGCTTTTATGGGATCGCGATTCTCAAAGTATTCAGTTAAGTGAGAAAAACTGGCATTTAGTCCATCTGTATCTTTTATGTTTTCTCGTATGTGTAAGGCTTTGTTCAGTTCATATTCGGCATTATATTTAGGATTTTGTTGAAATTTTGCAAAGGCAAGGTTATCATAAACTTTAGCGAAAATGATAGAGCCTTTATCGATATTAGAAGAAGATAAGATACTGTTGTAAATATTAATTGCTTTATCGTAATCTCTCAAATATACATATGAAACAGCCATATTGTTAAGAAGAGTAAACCGCTCAACGGAATCTTGAGCATATATTGAAGCCTGATTGTAAATTTCTGCTGCTCTTTTATAATCTTTAAGTTTTTGACAAGAAATGCCAAGATTATTGTAATTGGAAGCAAGGTCTCGTGAATCCTTTTTTTTATCTAAGAATTTGATGGCCGATAGAGCTGTTTCTTGTGCTCCATAATAATCTCCAGCATCACACTGTATGATTCCCATCAGGACTAAACAATTTCCGGCATAAGAAAGATATCCTTTTTGAATAAAGTCATCTTTTGCCTTATTTAAATATTTAAATGCACTGTCTTTTTTTGATGCCTCTAAATAATCATACCCTTTATCGTAATTTATTCGATCGGCTACTGAAGGCTTCTTTCTTGAGCAAGAAAGTAGAAGAGATAAGATTAATAGAAGAGTTATATGAGCTTTCAATGGTTTTTTTTCAAATTTAATAAAAAAAGCGAAAGATAATTCTTCCGCTTTCTTTGTTATTTTCTTGGAGGTATTATTTGTCCTGTTTCTCCTCCTGTATCACTTTCTCCTGTACCCCCAGTCTCACCTGTACCCCCAGATTCTCCCTGAGATTGTGTCGTTACAGTTGTTGGGTTATTATCATTGGCTGTTGTTGCGTTGGCAGTATTGTTTGAGAATGCTAAACCGAATAGCATCAATATAATTTCGATCATTTTTCAAAAAATTTATTGTTAAAGCATTCGTATTCTTCCCTGCGAAGCAGATCGCAGATAGTGTTATACGGTTAAAAAAATTGAAGCGCTTCTAAATTTTTTGGGAAGTGAACCTTCAAAAACGGAGGAGAAACATCTGCTTCCCAACCCGGAGTTTTCCTCCGTTTTATCTGGTGATTTTGAAATCAGTTTTGTAAATTTGTTTTTGTAATGTTTTGTATCTCACTGATCTCTGTAGCAAAGGTGCGACAAAACATGGCGCAGGTGTTAGACACGTTTCGGACATCTGTAGACACGAAATGGACAGCGGAGGCTTTATGGGAATCCGTAATGTGGTATGATAGATAATCGCCTATTTTGTAAAGACAGAAAAAACGAGATATGTCCAAGAAAAAACTGCTAATTCATGAGGTATTTGAGAAGGCAAGAAAAGACTTCCCTGCTGAAAACACTAAAAATGGTTGGTGTAAAGAACTTGTTGACCATTTTGAAAAAAAGTTGAATTTTATAATTAACGAGAAGACATTTGTTCGGTATTATGATGCTTGCATACGGGATAGTAGTGAACCCAATATAAAGGACATAAAAATTCTGAATAAGCTTAGCGAGTATGTAGGCTATGTAGACTTTGCTCATTTTTCCAATACATTTATTAAGAAAGAGGAAAAAGAAAAGTCAACTACAGTGAAAATAGATGTTGACGATAATGAGGAGTTGTTTGGAAAAGGTATTAGAATTATTATTACTCAGTATTTTAATCTACCTGAATTCATAAAGAAAAATGGATTAGGCATTACAGGTATAATTCTTATAGGAAGTGTTTTATTAGGAAATTATAAGTTGCCCAAAGGAAATGATAAAATTCAGAGTGGTCTTGGCTTTTTCGGGGCTATGACAGTAGATAAAGATTGCATGTTTTGGGATAAAAGTGAATATAAGCTTGCCAATTGTGAAGACAAAAATCCTTTGCTTAATCTTATTCCTAAAGACACTGTTCAGATAAAGTATTTTAAAAGAATTACCAGAAAAGATACTCTTACAGTAGGAAATGCAATGGGGAAAACCTGGTATTCCAAGTTTAACGGAAATGTTGAGTTTTTTACGATGGATGGAGTAGATCCTGATACAGGAAGAGAATTGAGGTCTTCCACGCCTTATATTATTGGGAAATATGCCGGGCCATCGTTTCATAAAGAAGTTCCCGCATATTAATAAAAAAAGCGAAGATTTCTCTCCGCTTTGTATTACTCTGCATCCAGCATTCCCAATTCTCCAAAGTGTTTTTTAAACTTCTGGATTTTAGGGCCTACTACTGCGCTGCAGTAAGGCTGTGTTGGGTTTTCGTTATAATATCCCTGATGGTACTGTTCTGCAGGCCAGAATTTGTCGAATTTCGTTAATTCCGTTACATAAGTTCCTGTCCATCTTCCTGAATCCTGAGATACTTTGATGGCTTTTTCGGCCTTTGCTTTCTCTGCATCATCTTTATAGTAGATAACAGAGCGGTATTGGGTTCCGATGTCGTTCCCCTGTCTGTTTAATTGAGTAGGATCATGAAGGAAGAAAAATACATCCATCAGCTGTTCGTAAGAAATAACAGCAGGATCGTAAGTGATCTGTACTACTTCTGCATGTCCCGTCTCTCCAGTGCAAACCTCCTGATACGTCGGGTTATCTTTATGTCCACCAGAATATCCTGAAATAGCAGATTGTACTCCTTTCAGCATATTGAAACAGCTTTCCACACACCAGAAACATCCGCCTCCGAAAGTAATCTGTTCTAAATTATTGTTATCCATTTTTGGTAATTATATTGTTTTATGAACTTTTCCAGATCCGGAAAAAGCTGATCAAAAATATGAAAAACTTTTTCATTTGAACATGCTTTTACGTCTTAAACTTAAATTGCAATGATAGATGTAGCAAATGATTTTAAACACGAATAACACGAATGCTTTTCACAAATAACACAAGGAAAATAAGGATGCAATTTCTTGCATTTAATTACCACAAAGTATTTTAAAGCGGTTAGTATTAGCAATGTCATGCTGAGCTTAGTCGAAGCATTTTGATTTTAAACACGAATAACACGAATGTTTTTCACGAATAACACAAGGAAAATAATGATGCAATTTCTTGCATTTAATTACCACAAAGTATTTTAAAGCGGTTAGTATTAGCAATGTCATGCTGAGCTTAGTCGAAGCATTTTGATTTTAAACACGAATAACACGAATGCTTTTCACAAATAACACAAGGAAAATAAGGATGCAATTTCTTGCATTTAATTACCACAAAGTATTTTAAAGCAGTTAGTATTAGCAATGTCATGCTGAGCTTAGTCGAAGCATTTTGATTTTAAACACGAATAACACGAATGCTTTTCACAAATAACACAAGGAAAATAATGATGCAATTTCTTGTATTTAATTACCACAAAGTATTTTAAAGCGGTTAGTATTAGCAATGTCATGCTGAGCTTAGTCGAAGCATTTTAATATTAAACACAAATAACACGAATGTTTTTCACGAATAACACAAGGAAAATAAGGATGCAATTTCTTGCATTTAATTACCACAAAGTATTTTAAAGCGGTTAGTATTAGCAATGTCATGCTGAGCTTAGTCGAAGCATTTTAATTTTAAACACGAATGCTTTTCACGAATAACACAAGGAAAATAAAACGCAATCATCTGTGAAAATCTGCGCAATCTGTGGTCAAAAAACAAAAGCACCCTAAAAAAGGTGCTCTATATTATTTAAAAGGCTTTCAGTTATTTTTCCCAAACCAAAGCACTCGCTCCAAGAATAGCAGCATCAGCTTCGTCAAGCTCACTGAATACGAGCTTTACTTTATTTCTGAAGATTGGAAGAAGGTTTCTTTCCATATGAAGTTTAGCAGGCTTTAAAATAAAATCTCCTGCTTTAATTACTCCTCCGAACAGAAGAATAGCTTCAGGCGAAGAGAACATTACAAAATTGGCTAATGCTTCTCCCAGTTTCTGACCTGTATATCTGAAAACTTCAATCGCAATAGGATCTTCCTTGATAGCACATTCATATACTGTTTTAGAATTGATCTCGTCTTCAGGGTATTGGTTCAGCATTGATTCCGGGAATTCCGCTCTCATTTTCTTTGCTGTGATGGTGATTCCCGTAGCAGATGCATAGGCTTCAAGACTTCCTTCAGAACCTGTACTCCAGTGTTTTCTACCGCCCGGCTTTACAATGGTATGGCCCAGTTCTCCGGCAAACCCGTCATGTCCGTAGATTAAGCTCCCATTAGCGATAATTCCACTGCCTACACCTGTTCCAAGGGTAATCATAATGAAATCTTTCATTCCTCTTGCAGCTCCGAAAAGCATCTCTCCCAGTGCAGCAGCATTGGCATCATTGGTCACGGTACAAGGCAGATTGAATTTTGCCGTCATTAACTCAGTGAAAGGAATAACACCTTTCCATGGAAGATTAGGGGCAAGTTCTATAGTTCCTTTGTAATAGTTGGCGTTCGGTGCGCCTACTCCGATTCCGTCAAAGTGTGCTTCAGTACCATATTTTTCCATCATTGGGTGAACATGTTCATATAAAGCATCGATGAAATCTTCCACTTTGTCATAGGCATCAGTTTTCAGATTTCCTTTATCCAGAACTTCACCACGGTGATTTACAATTCCGAATTTAGTATTGGTTCCGCCGATGTCAACTCCAAGGGCAACTTGTTTTGATAAATCTATTAATGACATTTCTATTATTAAATTCTAAGGGCTAAAATTATAAAAAAGATTGTATTAATGGATTATTAACTGGGTTTTATTTAATACTTTAAGTTGTTTTTATTGTTTTTTTCTTTTTTCTTCCCCACCAGATCATAAATCCGGTAACCGGAAGAGAAGCGCAGATAATGCTTACGATAAAAGCAATGATCTTGGTAGGAAGCCCCAGAATGGCACCTACGTGAATATCATAATTGGCGTTTACTACCTTTTCTCCGAAGTTTTTGTCTTTTGGATCATGAGTATGCAGCAATTCTCCAGAGTTTTCATCAAAGATTAAGCTGCTGCTTTTATGGTAAGAATAAGAAAGGTGTTTTACATACACCTCAAAGTTGGGATGCTCGTGATCATCCATATGGGGATGTCCTAAGTCTATGGCAAAACCATAGGAATCCGGATATTTTGTTTCTACTGTATTGATGATTTTATCCAGTGTTCCTTCTGTTCTTAATTCGATAGGTGCCTTTGTTTTAATATGTGAGAAGTCAGGATATTTTGTTTCTCCACCGGAAAAGATCACGTAAATCATCGCCTGTACTACAAAAAAAGCATAGAAAAGACCTGTAATTGAGAAGATTAAAGCAAAAATCGACGCGTAAAATCCTAAGACATTATGGAGGTCGTAGTTCTTTCGTTTCCAGCCTTTGATATTTTTCCATTTGAAGGCAAATCGCTGTTTTCTTGCTGCTTTGTTCTTTGGCCACCAGAGGATAATCCCCGAGATCAGCATAATGATAAAAATGATAACAGGAATTCCTACTACATAAGTTCCCCAGTCCTGTTTCAAAAGGTAGCTCCAGTGGATCATTTTTACAATGTTGAAGAAGCCGTTTTTTTCATCATAAACTCTTAATACTTTTCCGGTGTAAGGGTTTACATAAGCCTGTTTATAGATGGGGAATTCATCAAAGTAGTTCCAGGCATCCGTATTGTGTTCATACCAGAAGAACATATAGGACATCTTTTTGTCAATAGGAACATTTACCCAGTGGATAGGATATTTTTCTTTTACCTGTTCCGCAACAGCTTTTTCCATCACTCTGATAGGAAGCACCTTTTTCTGCTCAATATTTTGCTCGTGGTGGTAGATGACATCTTTTCGGGTAATGTTTTCCACTTCATCCTTAAAAACGTACAATGCTCCGGTAACAGAGATAATAAAAATCAGAAATCCTATTCCCAATCCAAACCAAAGGTGCAGTTTAGCGGACCATTTTTTGATAAAGCCCGGTTTCTTTTTATGATGATGGTTTTTCTTCATATAACAGTAAAAGTAAAGCAAAGGTATGTTTTTACTTTTTATTTAGATTAATTAAAATTTGTATTCGATCATGAATGTTCCCCTCAATCCAAGAGCATTCGTGAAGTCACTGTCTCTTGATGTCCACCATGAGATAGCAGGTTGATACACTTTATTGAAAAGGTTTTCAATACCTAATGACAATCTCCAGTTGTTGCTGACTTCATAACTTGATTTGAAGTTAAAGACAGTATATTCCGGTACATATCCTTCACCATAAGCATACAATCCCGTTTTTGCATTAGGCTCGAATCTGTTTTGCTGGAAAGAGTGAAGCATATCAAGACCAACAGATAGAGCAGGGATAGGTCTGGCCTGAACATATGCCAATACTTTAGGGGCAGAAATTCTGCTGTTGTTGATTTTTGTTGAATAATCACCGTCGTCTTTTATAGAGGTAATTCCTTCCATCCAGCTATAGCTTCCACCAAACTGAATCCATTTTGCAGGGGTAAAGTGTAAAAATCCTTCTACTCCGTATACAATCTCGGGAGATCTCTGAATCATTAATGCTCTGTCCGGACTCTGCACAAATGATGCTCCCAGTTTAGATGTACTCACATAAGAGGTTAATTCATAGTTCAGCCAGCCGGAAAGTTGCCCTGTTGCCCCCAATTCGTAGTTGTTTACGATGATGGGTTTTGTTTCCAGGTTTTTGATAGTTTCAGAGGTTGAGGTTCTTAAAATTCTTCCTAATTCATTAATAGAGTAGGCCTGAGAGAAGCTTCCAAAGAGGTTGATATAAGGCTCAATATTATAGCGGATACCAATATTTCCTACCACTGCATTGTAGTTCAGTTTTCCACCTGCAACAGGAATACTTTTCGTGAAAGTTCCGTCACTTTTAAGAGTGGAAAGCGTATTGAAATCGTCAACGTTTACTTTGATGTTCTCGTAACGGAGTCCTCCTTTAAGGGTTAATTTTTTAAACAGATCGATTTTTGCCAATACAAAAGGCGCAATATTGGTCATATTCATATTGGGCGTCCAGAAACGTCCGTCTTCCAGCTTTTGTACGGTTTCATCATTCAGAATATCAGCTCCATAGATAATTTCACCCTGAGAATTGGCTGAATTCCAAAGCTGGGTGTCAAAATTGAACCTTGCCCCTGCCTTTTTTGAGATCACGTTAGACTGTCCTCCATTGAAAAATGTGTCACTGTATCCGTAAACGGTTTTGAAATCCTGATAATAAAGGTTGATATTCAAAGAAGTTCCTGCAAAAATGTTCTTATTGTCATAGCTTACTCTGATGTTGTGGTTTTTTGGAGTTCCCTGAGGCGTCGTTTCCAACCCTTTTCCAATTCCTTCACCAATGGTTGGCGTGATACCGTATTTACCTGTTTTTAGTCCCACATTCAAATCTGATCTTGAAGAATAACCAATATAAGACACTTCAATTCTCTGATTTTCGTTGATGTCATAACCTATTTTCAAAAGTCCGTTGTAGTTGTCCATCTTCGCAATGCTATAGGTAGGGCTTATTAAAACTCCGTCTCCGTCTTTTGTATATCCTGTTCTTTCATAGGCTAATGAAAGGGTATAATCAAACTTGTTGATCTTTCCGGATAAAAGCTGACTGGCTCTTACTCCTAAAGTTCCTCCATAAGGCTGTCCTGTAAGCCCGATCTGTGAAATTCCGGAGATTTTTTTATCTGTTTTGCTTCTTTTTGTAATATAATTGATGATCCCTCCGTCTGCTCCGTTACCATAAATGGAAGAAGCTCCTTTGATTACCTCTATTCTTTCGATCGCTGAAGGATCAATGGTTCTTAAATCTCTTGCTCCGTTACGAAGTGGGGTAGACTGTGGAATTCCATCAATCAGCACCAAAACCTGGCGTCCTCTCAAGGTCTGTCCGGTGTTGGAAGTCTGTCCGGAATTGGTTCCTAAACTGGGAACGGTATACTGCAGGATGCTTGTAATATCTGAGTTAACGGTCAGCTGAGACTGAATCTGTTTTTCTCCTACCACTGTGATGGAGCTGGGAACTTCTTTTATGCTTTCCTTTTTTCTGGAAGCAGTCATTATAACCTCGTCAACATTTTGAGTTTGTAAACTATCTTTTACCTGGGCAAAAACGGTAGCAGTTCCTAAACAGGCAGCTGATAAAAGCACTTTTTTCATTATATTTTCTTTCCTTTTTTCTTTCTTTTTCCCCACCAAACCAGAAATCCGGTTACAGGGAGAGATGTACACGTGAGGCCGGCCATAAACCAGATGATCTTTCCAATGATTCCAAAGTAGGAGCCGGTATGGATATCATAATTGGCGTTGGAATATTTCTCGGCAGTATGGAGTTTGTGATGAGGTTTGTTGGCCAGTAGTTTTCCGGAGTATTTGTCGAATGTCAGAATATTTCTTTCGCTGTACCTTCCATCCAGTCCGTAAACTGTTACCGGAAGGGTTTTCAGTTCTTTTCCTTTTTTATTCTTTCCGTTTAGATTAATTCTGAAGCTGGATGATTTTGCGTACAGTTTTTCAGTTTGTGCCGCAGCCAGATCAAAAACAGCTTCATTCTTTGCCATCAGAGAATCCGGGGATTTTTTTTCTTTTTCTTTAGGAAGTTCCCATGAGCCGGATAATGCAAACGTAAAAGTGTTTTTTACGTAAGGATAAGCAAAATAAAGTCCCGTAATGCTCATAAGCAGCGCGATAAATGATGCATAAAATCCCAGTATATTGTGAAGATCATAATTTTTCCGCTTCCAGTTTTTTACATTTTCCCAATTGAACCAAAAACGACCTTTTCTGGCATTTTTATTTTTAGGCCACCATAAAATGATTCCTGTGATGAGCATGATAACGAAAATAACGGTTGGGATTCCTACAGTATACGGTCCCCATTCAGAGTTAAGCAAAAGTCCCCAGTGGATATATTTTAAAATATTGAATACATCATACTTTTCATCATAAACCGCCAGGATATGTCCGGTATACTGATTGACATAAACCTGCTTGTTGATGCGTACCTGCTGAAAATAGTTCCATCCCTTTTTGCTTTTTTCATAGTATTCAAACTGGTAGGATTTGGTTTTATCCAAAGGAATTTCTACAGCGCTTACAGGATATTTTTCATTAAGTTCCAGTGATACTTTTTCACGAAGCAGATTAATAGATAAAGGCTTTTTTCCGATATCCTCTTTTTTCAGGTAAATGGCTTCTTTACGTAAGCTATTCTGTATTTCATCCTTAAAAACATATAAAGTCCCTGAAAGAGAGACTATAAACACAATGATTCCAACAGATAAACCCAGCCACAAGTGAAGCTTTGCAGACCATTTTTTTGTTGAAGAAACCTTCTTTTTATGATGATGCTTTTTTCTCATAACAAAAAGTTAACCCCAAGAGGGGCTAACCTTTATTTTTTAAAATTTATATCCTATTGATACTCTCCAGTTACGCGGAGCATTGTAGATCCATGCATATTCACCGCCATCTCCTCTGTATCCGCTGTAAAGCTTTCTGTTAAGAACATTATTCAGCATAAAGTTAACATCGAATTTTTTAGCAACATAAGAAACCCCGAAGTTGGTATCAAAATAATCCGGTAAACTTTGATCTTTTGTGGCACTCACCCCAAACCAGGACTGTCTTCCCCCCTGATACTGATAACCGGCTGAAATCCCGAACCCTTTCATAAGACCATTTTCAAATCTATAGTTTACCCAGGTATTCTGTACATTTTTCGCATTCCCCGGAGACTGAATTCCAATTCTTGTAGGATCTGTGTCTTTGATGGTCTTTGCATCTGTATAAGCATAGTTGATGATAATGTTCAACCCTTTGATGATTTCCCCTTTGATATCAGTTTCAAAACCTCTTGCTCTCTGCTCACCTGTAGCAACCTGAAAAGGCTGTCCTTCATTTTGTTCTTTAGGTCCCGCAACAAGAATATTTTGTCTTCTGATTTCGTATACAGCAAAAGTAGAGTTCCATTTTCCGCCGAACCAGTCTTTTTTTAGTCCGAATTCAATATTCTGTCCTCTGAAAGGATATGTAATTTTGGTTTTGTTAATTCCTGTTCCGGATTGTGGTACGAAGGTTTTATCATAGATACCATAAGCTGAGAAGTTTTCATTAATAGAATAACTTATTCCTACTCTTGGTGTAAATTCTCCTGCTTCATCCGGCACGATAGGGGTTCCTGGGCTAAGGTTTGGATATGCGGAATAGGTTTTACCGCTTGTATATCTTCCTGCTAATGTTAATCTCAATTTATTATTGAACATTTCAATCTGATCCTGAGCGTAATAAGAAGTATATTTTACGCCCTGATCATTATAAAACGGAGCAGAAGTGTTTAATGTATAAAAGTTAGAAGATGGAAGTTTTGAAGGGTCTACCCCATAATTTACATTATAAATATTAATAGGGAATGGTCCTCCGGTAAAAGATGAAAAGTCAGCATTGTATTTTCTGTCTCCGTAATCAAATCCTGCGATTATTTTATGGACAATGTTTCCTGTAGTAAGCTTTCCTCTCACATAGGTCTGGAAGATGTGGTTTTTTCCTTTCGCCTGCCAGTTGCTTAGCGTTCTGTTGAAAACATTTTTATTGGCAGGGTCAAAAGTTCCCCACCATGATCCTCCGTCATAATCCAGGTCCATATAAGCATATTGTGTGCTCCAGACCCAGTCTTTGAAAAGCTTTTGATCTAAACTTAAGAATAAACTCTGATCTTTTACTTCAGTTTTCTTGAAGTTCGGATCATTAAAGTTGGTATGTACATTCAGTGAAGCGTATCCGTCATTAGACATCAGATAAGCTCCCGGCTGATTAAATTTTAAATACTGATAATTGTACTGAGCCTTAAACGTAGTAGTTTTTGTAGGTCTGAAGGTAATGGAAGGAGCAATAATAATTTTGCTTGTTTTATCATTTTCCACCCATGAATTATTAGAACTTCCCATTAAATTAATACGGTAATCTAAAACACCGTCTTTTACAATAACACCGTCAAGATCTGCTTCTCCTCTGAAAAGGTTATAACTTCCTGTTGTGAAGCGCACACTGTTGGCAAATTTCCCTGTTGGCTTTTTAGTGACCACATTATAGAACCCGGCAGGATCTCCCATAGAACCCATAAATCCGGCAGGACCTTTTACAAACTCTATTCTGTCAATTACAGATGCATCAGGGTTAATTGGTCCCCAGGTTGAAGATACATTCATTCCGTTCATAAAGGTAGCAATACTGGCACCTCTCATAAATACATTGGAATATACATTATCCCAATGCTCTACCTTTCTTGCTCCGCTTACGTTGCGGACAATTCCTTCAGACATATTTAGAGTCATCTGATCAGCAAGAACCTGAGAGCTTATAGACTGTACATTCTGCGGAAGTTCAAGAATAGGTGTCTGAATTCTTAGTGAACCGGAAACCTCATTCAGTTTGTACTTCTGATAATATCTTCCGTTAACAACTACTTCTTCAATATCATTGGATTTGATGGTGTCTTTTTTTTGCGCAGAAACCAGCATTGTTCCCAGTGCGGAAGCACAGATCAGTACATTTTTCATGAAAGTCAAATTTTCTGCAAATATATTATTTTTAACTGTTCTAAATAAATAATAAGATTGATATTTATCATAAAATTATTATATACTGAATAACAAAAACCCGCTCTGGCCAATGGCAGAGCGGGTTTTGTATAATATTATTAAATTTTTCTTAGGCAGGGATTTCTCCTTTGTATAAGAAAGAAATAATTTCTTTGTTTAATTTGTCGATCATTTCACTGAATAAGTGGAAAGACTCCTGCTTATAAATTACAAGTGGATCTTTCTGCTCGTAAACAGCTCCCTGTGATGATCTTCTTAAGTCGTCCATCTCACGAAGGTGAAGCTTCCAGTTTTCATCGATAATCGATAAAGTGATATTCTTTTCAAAATCGTTCACTAAACTTTCACATTGAGTATCATATGCTTCCTTAAGATCAGCTACAATAGTCATTGTTTTGTGTCCGTCTGTAAAAGGAACCTGAATCATTTTGAACATTGAACCCTGATTTTGGTATACATTCTCAATGATTGGGAATGATTTTTCCTTCAATAGGTTCAGCTTCATTCTGTAGTCTTCCTGAGCTGCTTTGAATAAGATATTCGTCAGATCCTGAATGTTTTTATTATTAAAATCACTTTGAGAAACCGGAGATTCCATCGTGAATGTTTTAATAATTTCATATTCAAAATCTTTATAACTTCCTGAAGCTTTTCCTTTCACAACGATAGAATTAGCAACATCGAAAATCATATTGGTGATATCATACTTCAGGTGATCTCCGAATAGAGCATTCTTTCTTCTCTTGTAAATTACGTCACGTTGTTTGTTCATTACGTCATCGTACTCAAGAAGTCTCTTTCTTGTTCCGAAGTTGTTTTCTTCCACTTTCTTCTGAGCTCTTTCAATAGACTTGCTGATCATAGAATGCTGAATTACTTCTCCCTCTTTATGACCCATTCTGTCCATCATTTTAGCAATTCTTTCAGAACCGAACAAACGCATCAGGTTATCTTCAAGAGATACATAGAACTGAGAACTTCCCGGATCTCCCTGACGTCCCGCTCTACCTCTCAACTGTCTGTCAACACGTCTAGAGTCGTGTCTTTCTGTTCCGATGATGGCTAAACCTCCTGCATCTTTTACTTCTTTAGAAAGCTTAATGTCGGTACCACGACCTGCCATGTTGGTTGCAATCGTTACAACTCCCGGCTGTCCTGCTCCAGCTACAATTTCCGCTTCTTTTTTGTGAAGCTTCGCGTTCAATACCTGATGTGGAATCTTTCTTAACTGAAGGGCTTTTGAAAGCAGCTGAGAAATTTCAACGGAAGTAGTTCCTACAAGTACAGGTCTTTTCTGTGCCGTTAATTTTTCAATTTCTTCAATTACCGCATTATATTTTTCTCTATTGGTTTTGAAAACCAAATCTTGTTTGTCATGTCTCAAAATAGGACGGTTGGTAGGAATTACCACAACGTCTAATTTATAGATTTCCCAAAGCTCTCCAGCTTCGGTTTCAGCAGTACCTGTCATCCCCGCAAGCTTGTTATACATACGGAAATAGTTCTGAAGCGTAATCGTTGCAAAAGTTTGAGTCGCAGCCTCAATCTTTACATTCTCCTTTGCTTCAATTGCCTGGTGAAGACCGTCAGAATAACGACGTCCCTCCATGATACGACCTGTCTGCTCATCAACGATTTTAACTTCACCATCAATTACTACATACTCATCATCTTTTTCAAATAATGTGTAAGCTTTCAATAGCTGGCTCATGGTGTGAACACGCTCAGATTTTTCAGCAAAATCAGAGAAAAGTCTTTCTTTTGCCTCAAACTCTTCTTCTTTGGATAAGTTTTTAGCTTCTAATTCCGCAATCTCAGTTCCGATATCCGGAAGTACAAAGAAATTGGCATCAGAGTTACCTTGAGACATGTATTCAACACCTTTGTCCGTAAGGTCTACCTGATTGTTTTTCTCCTCAATTACGAAGTAAAGATCTTTATCTACAATCGGCATATCACGGTTGTTATCCTGCATATACTGCGCTTCAACTTTCTGAAGCAATGCTCTGTTTCCGCTTTCCGATAAGAATTTGATTAATTGTCTGTTTTTGGGAAGACCTCTGTATGCCTGAAGTAACTTGAATCCACCTTCTTTTGTATTTCCTGCAGCAATTAATTTTTTCGCTTCATTGAAAATAGCAGAAACCGTTTTCTTTTGTACTTCAACAATTCTGTCGATAGAAGGCTTAAGAACGTCAAACTCCTGTCTGTCTCCCTGAGGAACCGGACCTGAAATGATCAATGGTGTTCTTGCATCATCTACCAATACAGAGTCAACTTCATCCACGATTGCAAAGTTCAGTTCTCTTTGTACCAGTTCTGAAGGTGAGGTCACCATGTTGTCTCTCAGATAATCGAAACCGAATTCGTTGTTGGTTCCATATGTAATATCTGAGTTGTATGCTTTTCTTCTTCCGTCAGAGTTCGGCTGGTGGTTATCGATACAATCGATAGACATACCATGGAACTGGTAAAGAGGTCCCATCCATGCGGAGTCTCTTTTCGCAAGATAGTCGTTCACGGTTACCACGTGTACACCTCTTTCCGGAAGTGAATTTAAGTAAATAGGTAATGTTCCTACCAAAGTTTTACCTTCACCGGTTGCCATCTCGGCAATTTTACCACTGTGAAGAATAACCCCTCCGATAAACTGAACATCATAGTGGACCATATCCCAGACTACTGGAGTTCCGGCAGCGTCCCATGAGTTTTTCCAAACAGCTGTGTCTCCCTGAATACTAACGAAATCTTTTCCTGCAGCAGCAAGTTCTCTATCCCAGTCACTAGCTGTTACACGGATTTCTCCATTCTGAGCCCATCTTCTAGCCGTTTCTTTGATCAATGCAAAAGCTTCGGGAAGAATCTGAACCAGAACTTTTTCTTCAATGTCGTATGATTCTTTCTTTAGAGCCTCAATTTTTGTGAAAAGAGCTTCTTTTTCATCAACGTTGGTTGAATTTTTTATCTGCTCTTTTATCTGTTCTATTTGAGCGGTAATCTTGCTGGTTGCAGATTTTATATTCTCTTTAAACTCAGCAGTTTTTTGTCTCAACCCATCATCCGACAATTGTTGGATGTTAGGTTCTACAGCTCTGATTTTTGTTACAACTTTTTTTACTTCTTTTAGGTCCTGCGCTTTTTTGTCTCCCAAAAACCCTTTAAGAACTTTGTTTAAAAAACTCATAAATTTTTTGCTTTATGCTTAATGCAAAATGCTTTAAGCGTTTTAAATAACACTTATCGTGTAAATTAATATATAAAAAGGGCAAAAAAGCTCTAAGCAAGCAGCCTAAAGCTTATCGCTTTATTAATATTCGTCCTCGTTCCAAAGGAAATCCTCGTCAGTAGGATAGTCACTCCATACCTCTTCGATAGATTCATAAATCTCTCCTTCGTCTTCAATGGCCTGAAGGTTTTCTACTACTTCCATAGGTGCACCAGTTCTGATTGCGTAGTCGATAAGCTCTGCTTTTGTCATTGGCCAAGGTGCGTCACTTAAATATGAAGCTAATTCTAATGTCCAGTACATAATTTTCTAATTTTTTGCAAAAGTATAAAAATAGGTTGTATAATAAACTTTTTTATACTTGATTTTCAATTCTTTTTATAATTTTTTCTTATAAATGGCTGTCACAAACTGGCTGGCAGCTGTGTCAGCAATTTACTTAATGTCGTTTTCTCAAAAACCATTCCACAAATTTTTTTATGCCATTTTGGAAGTTGGTGACCGGTTTATACCCTATTAAGTCCTTTGCCTTTGTAATATCGGCATTTGTTTTTGTGACATCTCCCGGCTGCATTGGCAGAATTTTTTTGCTGGCAGTTTTTCCCAGTGCTTTTTCAATAGTGGCAACCATCTCTGATAAAGTGATTACCTGATTTTCTCCTAGATTAAGAATTTCATAAACTCCGGAATGTTGCTCCAGATAATGAATAGACTTGGTAATGCCATCAATAATATCATCTATATAAGTATAGTCTCTGGCTGTATTTCCGTCGCCATAGAAAGGGATCTCCTGATTCTCCGAAATAAGCTTTGTAAATTTGTGTATCGCCAGATCCGGTCTTTGTCTTGGTCCATACACCGTAAAAAACCTAAGCTGGATAATATCTATATGGTATAGGTTATGGTAAACATGTCCTATAACCTCTCCGCTTTTCTTAGTTGCGGCATAAGGTGAGATAGGGTTGTCTACATTGTCTGTTTCTGCAAAGGGAATTTTTTCATTGTTTCCATAAACACTTGAAGAAGATGCACAGATAAATTTTTTAATATTGAAATCCTTACACAGTTCCCAAAGATTCATAGTACCGCGTACATTCACTTCTTCGTACTCCAGAGGGCGTTCAATAGAAGGCCGTACACCGGCAAGTGCTGCCAGATGAATTACCATATCAATAGGATGATTCTTAAAGATGTTTTCAAGATCTTTTTTATTACGTATATCCTGCCAATAGAGGGAATATTGGTCAGAATGGGCGAGGGATGCCAAACGCGGAATGTCCGTCTCTTTATCCGAGAATTCAAAATCCGAATTTTTACCGATTGACTCCAAAGTATTTTTAATTTTTACCTGATAGTCATAGAAATTATCAAAATTGTCAATGTTTATGACAGAATGTCCATTTCTTAATAATTTCTCTATGAGATGGGAACCAATAAAGCCGCTTCCTCCGGTTACAAGATAATTCATTTGTTGATTTTAATTGACAAATTTATTAATAAAACTTGAATGACGTTTTTATACTTTTGTCAGAAAATATAAATCAATGATAAATCTTCAAAAGCTATTTGTACTTCCCAAGGAAGAAGATGAAGAATTTACATTTGGCGAGATAGAAGAAGGCATTTATTTCCGCGGTCATAATCTTTGGCTTTTGGTAATTTCCATGGGTATTGCCTGTATCGGCTTAAATGTTAACAGCCCGGCTGCGGTAATTGGTGCAATGCTTATTTCGCCATTGATGGGACCTGTTGTTGGAATTGCATTTGGGTTTTCTATAGGAAACAGGAGGCTTATAAAGCTTGGTGTTTTTAACTGGCTTTTGATGATGGTAGTGGCCATTTGTTCTTCCACATTATATTTTCTGATTTCTCCTTTTCATTCAGAAACTTCACAGCTTGAAAGCTTTAAAACGGCAACCATTTTTGACTGTTTTTTGGCGCTGCTTGGAGGATTTGCATGGTTCCTGGGGATCGTAAGGAAAGAAGCAATCAAAGTTATCGCAGGGGTTGCCGTTTCTACAGCATGTATACCTCCTTTGTGTACAGCAGGATTTGGTATTGCCAATGGAAACTGGGAATACTTTTGGGGAGGCTTTTATTTTTATCTTATCAATTGTTTTTTTATAGCGGTGGGAACCTGGGTATTGAGTCTCTTGTTAGGATATCAGAAGTATTACAGAGAAAAAAACAGCAATAATCGTAAAGTTTCTGTATGGATCAGCTTAGTTTCCGTTATTATTTTGATTCCAAGTATACTGCTTACCAAAAAGAAGTGGGAGAACGAAGCATTAAAAGAAAGGTCAGAAAAATATATCAGAAATATTAAGGAAAGCCATCCTGAGCTGGCTATTATTAATTATGAGTCGTTTAAAGAAAAATCACAGAATTTTTTAAAGATCACCCTTTTGAATGACAGTGTTACCATTAGTAAAAAAAGACTGGATGAACATAATGAATTAGTAAAAGATATTCATCTGATATGGCAGTATTCGCCTCAGTCAAAAAATATAAATAATCCGGAATTGCAAAAACTTCAAAGCCAGATAACTGCTCTAAAAAAGGAACTGGATCATATTAAATTGCAAAAAAAGATCAAATAAAATTTCTATATTTACTTATACTTAAAAACATCATTATGCAGTTTCAAGGGCAAATTTTAAAGATGACAAGCTACGATGCCAGGCCAATCCAGTACTACCTTAATCTTTCCGGAGATCTTATTCATATGAATGAGCTGTTGGGAAAGGAGCTAAGCATAAAACATACAGGGTTTCAGTGTGTAAATTGTGGTGAAAATAAACCGGTTTACAGAATGGGATTCTGCAAAAACTGTTTTTTTGAAAGCCCTTATGCCAGTGATACCATTATCCGTCCCGAACTTTCTACTGCACATTTAGGTGTTGCAGAACGAGATCTTGAAGTGGAAAAACAAATTCAGCTGCAGCCGCATACTGTTTATCTGGCATACACCGGAGATGTCAAAGTAGGAGTTACCAGAAATACGCAGATTCCTACAAGATGGATAGATCAGGGTGCGACTTTTGCATTACCCATCGCAAGAACCGAGAACCGCTATGAAGCAGGAATGATAGAGGTGGCTTTAAAAGAACATCTGGCAGATAAAACCAACTGGAGAAAAATGCTGCAGGATGATTTTGAAGGAGAAGTAGATCTTGCCGATTTCCGACAGAAAATAAAAGAATTTTTTCCTGACGATTTCCAGAAGTTTTACAGCGAAGGAGAAGAACTGTGGATGTTTGACTATCCTTTTGAAAAACCGGAGAAAGTTTCATCGTTTACATTAGATAAAAAACCTGAGTTCACAGGAAGACTTACCGGAATTAAAGGGCAGTACCTTGGATTTGAAGGAGGAAACTTTATTAATGTAAGAGGACATGAAGGCTATGTTATTGAACTGGAAATAAATAACTGATCTATATAAAAAGAATCAAATCACAAAATATGAAAAAATGGGTTAAAAGGCTTTTGATAACTTTCGGAATTATGGCAGGAGTTCTTCTCGCCGCGAATTTCGCATTAAATATATGGCTTAAAACCCAGCTTCCTGATTATATTAAAAAAAATACCGCTTATAAAGTTTCCTACCAATCTCTGGATGTAGATTTAGGAACAGGAAATATTTTTGCTACAGGAATTTCAGTTAACACTAAAAATCCAGAAAATACAGACGTTGTTGGTTTGCAGGGTACTGTGGATACTTTAAAAATAAGCCGTTTCGGAATTTATGATGCTGTTTTTAATAAAAGAATCAGCTCCTCAGACCTTTTGCTGGCTAAACCCAATTTAAATATTATCCTCGCCAAACCTGTCGGCCGCCAAGCCGGAAAGAAAAGAAATCCGGTTTTATTTGAAAATATCAGAATCAATGAGGGTAAAATTGCTGTTTTCAGACATACCAAACAGAAATTTCTATCGGTACAGCAACTGGATCTTTTTGTAGAAAATTTGCAAATGACGGAGGAATCCGTAGAAGATAAATTACCCGTTGTTTTTGACAGATACAGTATCAAAGGTGAAAAATTCTTTCTCCGTCCGGATGAAACGTATGCAGTTACCATCAGTAGTATCAATACAAGTAATGGGCAGATGGCTGTTGATAATTTCAAACTGACTCCACTGTTCTCCTTCACTCAGTTTAAAAAGTTTTATCCCCAAAAAACTCAATTATTTGAATTTGCTGTTCCCAAAATGAACTTTACGGATGTCATTTTAAACAAAAATAAAGTTTCACTTACGAATGCCGACTTCCGCAATCCTGTTCTGAAAGTCTATAATACAGGAGTAAAAGCCAAAAAAGCTGGGAAAAAATCAAATTTTGAAGTTGATGTAAAAAACTTTAAATTAAATAATGCTGTTGTTCAAATCAATAAGCCGGATGGAAATAAACTCTTGTCTGTAGGAGCTATGAGTTTAAATATCAGTCAGTTGTTGTTCAATAAGGAAACCTCAGAGCAGGTCATCCCTGTAGGATACAAAGATTTTACTATTGCCGGAAGAAATATTGAATACTCCAATGCTCAGAATATCACAGTAAGAAGCTTTGCAATGAAGCCCGCCAATGGCGAAATCCGGGATGTCGTACTTACGCCAGCCCATCCCGCAGCAGGAAAAGCAGCAGCCGTTTTAAAAACAGATCATATCGCTTTTAATATCAATAAACTGGAGTTCATCAATAAAAAACTTAATGCTGATCTTAAAGATCTTCTCGTGGAAAATGTAAACGGAACTTTTAAAGCAGGTGAAAAACCAGCCAGTAAATCTGTGGGGCCTAATATCATTAATTCCATTATTATAAGAAAAACATCTTTAAAAAATTCAAACATTACTTATGATAAAGGAAAACAGCCTTTAACTTTCCATGATCTCAATGCAACGGTAAATAATATTGAATTATCACCTAAATCCAATCAGCCAGGACTATCCTTTAAAGTGAAAGACTATTATATTACCACCAGAAACCTGGTTTATAACACGCAGTTTTATAATATGAGTCTTGGACTTCTGAAACTCAATAAGAATAAAATGCAGATGAGCAATTTTGCTATGAAGCCTATCGTTTCAAGAGCACAGTTTATCAAAATGATACCCGTTGAGAGAGATCTGTATGATTTGAAGGCAGGAAAAATCACTGCAGAAGGAGTGTGGGATCTCTTTTCTCGCGATAAAATGCTAAATGCCTCTCAGGTAGACATTGAGTCTGCAGATGCCAATATTTTCAGAAGTAAGATTCCCAAAGACGATCCTAAAATAAAAGCATTATATTCTAAAATGCTGCGTTCCATCAAAATTCCGATGACCATTCATAATCTTAATCTGAAAAACTCAGCATTAGTATATGAAGAAGATACCCCGGAAAGTATGGGCCCCGGAAAACTGACCTTCAGTAACTTTAATATGAACGTTAAAAACCTGAATTCAGCTAAAATAAAAGGAAAGCCCACAAAAGTGGATATAAAAATCAATTGCTCTTTCATGAATCTCTCTCCACTTTCCGTAAACTGGAACTTTGATGTGGCAGACCAGAACGATAGATTTGTAATCTCCGGAAAAACGTCCAACCTTCCGGCAAGTGGCATCAATCCATTTATAAGGCCTTATCTTCATGTGACAGCTACCTCAGGAACCATTCAGGAAATGTTTTTTAGCTTCAAAGGTAACCCTGCCGGATTGCACGGAACTTTTAATCTTAAACATAAAGACTTAAAAATTGCCGTATTAAATAAGAATAACCATCAGAAAAAAGGCTTTCTGACTGCTGTGGCCAATATTTTTATAAAGTCAGATTCAGGAAGTTATCCTGAGTCTGTTAATGTGGAAAACGTGGAACGTGATCCCACCAAGTCTTTTTTCAACCTTTTCTGGAAAGGAATTGAGCAGGGATTAAAGAAAACACTGATTGGTGCAAATGTCGAAAAAACCGAAAAGAAAGTGAAAAATGCCGTTTCATCTGTAAAAGAAATGAAACAATCTGTGAAAGAAATAAAACAGGAAATCAAAAATAAAACGTCACAACCCGCAGAAGAGAAGAAAGAAAAGAAAGGTTTTCTGAATAATATATTCAGGAAAAAAGAAAAATCTGAAGAATAATTCTTTAAACCATTAAGAGATCATAGCTTCCTGGTTGCTGCCGATCTTAAAAAGAATGCAGTTGTTTTAATAAAAACGAACTTAATGGTTTAAAAAATCAATATAAGAGATTCAGTTAAAAATTGAATTCATCACTTTCCAAAATAGGAATATCCCTTAAAAACTTATCAAACTCTTCACCCGGATAATTGCTGTCTGCCCCATAAGAATCTATAATCATTCCACGATTTCCTGCATTATCCTTTACTACATAAAGTACTGCATTGTCATCCGGATTGCTGTCTCCCTCAAAGCGGTAAGTTTTTAAAATTACCAGTTCAGAGGGCTGATACACTTTCTCGGAATTTTCAAATTTCATTTCACATTTTTCGTTCATTCTGAATTCTCGGTGTATTCCTCTTTCAGAAAGCGTTTTCATCACCTGGCTCAAAGTCGTCATTCTGTCAATGTTTTCTGGATTTTCCATAATAATATTTTTGTTTTTAAGTACAATAATTAAACCATTGCAATCTTAAATATAAGAAAAATAGCAGATTGTAATTTTCCTAAAAATAAAGTTGAATGTTAACAAAATTTATAATTTAAAAAAATAAAATAGGTATACTTTTTGCAATGGTATCAATAATAAATCAGAGAAAATATGAAAAAAGAAGTTGGAGTTTTACTGGCAGGAGGAGTTGGTCTTTTGGCAGTATTGAGTTTAATAAGCATTAAAAAAATTTTGACTAAAAAAGATAAAAAATATAGTGATTCCTATTCGGACTATCACAGACACTTTGATGAAAGAAATAATGATGATGAAACTCATGGAGTAGAATTATATGCACTGAAGTAGTAAAAAAATATATTTAATTATGTTTAAATCCAACACTTTTGAAAGTGTTGGATTTTTTGTGGAAAACTTTAGTGTTAAAACTCGTTATTTTATAAGAATTCCATTCTAATTTTACACAGGAATGCAAAACGAAAATTTCATAAAAGGTCAGGGAGCGCAGCGAAACGTTGTCAATCGCTTCGACAGGTATACCTATGAACCTGAAGATGAAGATTTCGAGACAGTAAAGACTTCTTTCACGGAAGTATTTCCCAAAACCATTGTCAATCAGGTCAAAAGCGAAGACCTTCCAATGGAATACTCCATGAATCCTTATCTGGGATGTGAACACGGCTGCTCGTACTGCTTTGCAAGGCCTACTCACGAATATTGGGGGTATAGCGCAGGAATTGATTTTGAAAGAAAGATCATGGTAAAGAAAAATGCTCCCGAACTTCTGGAAAAATTTTTTCAAAAGAGGGGCTATAAACCAGTCCCGATTCTGTTGTCCGGAAATACAGATTGCTACCAGCCGGCGGAAAGACAATTTGAAATTACCAGAAAATTACTGAAGGTTTGTCTTGATTACAGGCATCCTGTCAATATTCTCACAAAAAATACAATGGTCTTAAGAGATCTTGATATTTTGAAACCTATGGCAGAACAAGATCTGGTATCAGTTTCTCTAAGCATTCCAACCATCAACGAAGAATTAAGAAGAAAGATGGAGCCTAGAACAAGCTCTGGAAAGAATAAATTAAAAGCAGTAGAAATCCTTTCCCAAAACAATATTCCCGTACATGTAATGGTTGCTCCTGTTATTCCCGGACTCAATAGCGATGAGCCATTGAATATATTAAAGTGCATTTCTGATGCAGGAGCATTGGGATTCGGATATACTTTAGTAAGATTGAATGATACAGTAGATCCTGTTTTTGTAAATTGGATTGAAACTCATTTTCCGGACAGAGCGCAGAAAGTCTTAAATCTAATCAGATCGATGCGAGGAGGAAAATTGGGGGATAAAAGATATTTTGAAAGACAAGAAGGGGAGGGTAACATAGCGGAAATGATTCATAATACCTTTAAAATTGGTAGAAAGAAGTTTTTTGAGGGTATAGAATTTCCAAAGCTTTCAACGGCCAATTTCACAGGAACTCGTGACCAGCAATTGAGATTGTTTGATTAATCATAACTTATGATTCTTTTATTTTATATATTATATATAGTATACATAAGGTTTTGATATGTATTCTTTACCTATTAACTCTTCCACGCAGAAATGCTATTACTCTCAAACCTTCAAGCTCTCCATTCCTACTCCTCGCGCCATGCTCTCCCAGGCTGTCACCCTGAGCGAAGTCGAAGGTTCTCCCACGTTCCGACCCACCGACTCTCCCACGCAAGCTGCGTGGGAACCATTTCTATCAGGGCTAGGGGAGGAGTTATAAATGATGGATGATGAATGTTGTGGGTTTCGGGGGAATGATCATAAATTTCTATTCCCATTGTGTCATTCCGTAGGAATCCCAACATCTTTACGAGAGTCTTAAAGGAAGTAATATGACAGGATAATATCTAAGACTTTTTTTAGCAGTTAGTATTAGCCGTGTCCTGCAGAGGTGAGTCGAAGCATTTTAATTAATTATGGGTATAGGAGCTAAATCCTATTACTCTATATATAATATAAAAGCAAACATCTTATCTGTGTCCATCTGTGTCATCTGTGGTTCCTTATACCTATTCAATAGGAGCGGTGTATAATCCTGAGCTTCGTCGAAGGAATCCCGTTTAGCAAAAAAGAACCCCTTAATTCAGGTTTAGCCAAAACCTATATATAGGTTATTAATTTAAAAAAGCTATTCTCATAATTCTATAGACCATAATTTGATCATTCGGCCCCAAAACCCCGCATCCCCCCCCGAATCATGCCTCTCACCCTCTCACCCTCTCCAACGCTCCCACCCACCCACCTGATCTTCCAAACAAATGTTTAAAATTTTTCACCTTGCTATCCAGTAGATTAGGATAAAATCTCGTTTCAATATGAAATTTATGTTAACTAAACTTGTTTTGCGTTGTAATAAGTTATTATCTTTGCCCCACTGAAAACGAGAGAGAATCAGTAGCGCAGAAGAGCCTTT